>CAZHBR010000080.1:0-4341 GCA_964530755.1 uncultured Oscillospiraceae bacterium
CTCATGCGTATATTTTCGAGGGAAAAACAGGAGGAATCAAGGCGGATCTGGCATTTCAGTTTGCACATGCGATCACTTCACATTCGGAGGACATACACCATACGAAGGCTGACGGCAGATCGGTGAAAGATCAGGCGGTCCTGTCTCTTCAGGAAAGACTCTCTACAAAACCCATGATAGGGGACAGAACAGTAGCTGTAATAGAGGATGCGGACACCATGACCCAAAGGGCCCAGAATCGTCTGCTGAAAACTCTGGAAGAACCTGCGGGAGGAGCTGTTATTATTCTGCTTTCGGAAAATACCGAAAATCTTTTACCTACTGTGATTTCCAGATGTGTGATTGTACGTACCGATCGGGCAACTGTCCGGGATGCGATAAAGACGGATTCGGAAGCTAAAGCTGCCCGGGTTGGAGCTATGCTGCTGGAAGGCAGGGGTTTTTACGGATGCCTGTCCATTTTAAATGAAATTTCAAAGGAGAGGGAGAAAGTCCAGGAATTTCTTGATGCAACTGCAATATGGATAAGGTATTCTGCTCTTGATACAATAGGCCCAGATAAAGCACTGCATTGGATAGGACTTGTTGAGGAAGCGGGAAGAGGATTAAGGCGTGGATTCAACGCGGCATATCTGCTTAAGTGTATGCTGATCAAGATGATAATTTAGGAAATTTTAAATAGATTAATTTTGATATGACAGAAAGGAGAGCATCAAACGGTTCATTCAGTATGATGCGTTAAAATATGGTAAAAGTTGCAAGCGTTAGATTTAAACAGGCCGGAAAGGTCTATTACTTTGATCCTGACGGGCTTGATATGAAGAAAGGCAGCAATGTCATAGTGGAAACTGCACGAGGGCTTGAATTTGGAACTTTAACCGAGGATATAAAAGAGGTTGAAGAAAATGAAATAGTGGCACCGCTTAAAAAAATTATCAGGGTCGCAGACCAAAAGGATGTCATCCAGCATCGGGATAATCTTAAGAAAAAGGAAAGAGCCCTGGCCCTTTGCGAGGAGAAAATAGAAAAACATAATCTTGTAATGAAATTAATCGATGTGGAGCACACCTTCGACAACAGCAAGATCATCTTCTATTTTACCGCAGACGGCAGGGTTGATTTCAGGGAGCTCGTTAAGGATTTGGCTTCTGTATTTAAAATGCGGATTGAGCTCAGGCAGATAGGTGTTCGGGATGAGGCCAAGCTTGTGGGGGGGATAGGTACGTGCGGAAAATCCCTTTGCTGTCACAATTGGCTGTCCGAATTCGAACCTGTCTCCATAAAAATGGCAAAGGTTCAGAACCTGTCTTTGAATCCCTCTAAGATTTCCGGTATTTGCGGCAGACTTATGTGTTGCCTGAAATTTGAAAATGACGTATATTGTGAACTTAGAAAAGGTATGCCGGAGGTGAATGAAAAGGTTATGACCCCGGATGGATTGGCTTTAGTTATCGATAGCAATATTTTAGAGAACAAGGTTAAGGTCCGCCTTTTTCAGCGTGAAGAGGACAGCGATAAACAGGATAAATTGTTTCCGGACATTATCATCTACACAAAGGATCAGATTAAACGATTTACCGGGAAAAGAATTGAAGAGCCTGATTTAGATGACCTTGATCCCGCCCTATTAGATGAGATAAAAGAATTGCTTATTGAGTGAATGCTTTAAAATAAAAAGACCCTGCCTTAGAGGGCTGAGTCTTCGGGTTTTTGAAATAGCATTGGGGTAATTACAGTTCCTGCATCTCTTTAATGCAGTCTGCACATACGTTTTTGTCATGGATTCTTTTCACTGCTTTTGCATTTCCACAGAAGATACATGCCGGTTCATATTTTTTTAGCAGAATATAGTCTCCATCCACATAAATTTCGATGGGATCTTTGATCTCGATGTTAAGCGTCCTTCGAAGTTCAATGGGAAGTACGATGCGGCCGAGCTCATCCACTTTTCTAACAATGCCTGTTGCTTTCATTCTCATCCCCCCTAACCAGTAAATCATTTTATGTCTGCTCTATATAGTAACATAAATAGCCAGGAAGTCAACCTTTTTTTTACTTTTTTATCAAGTTATTAAGGGAAATCACAGAATTGACCAAAGCAGTTGCCGCCTTAATTATACTTTGATTTCCTTTAATTGCTTGCGATAACATGGAGGTCGCTTCGGATAGTTCCCCAACAATTTTTTGTGCCTCTTCTGCTCCTGCTGATGCTGTTCGTAACAAAATTTGTGCATCCTCCATTATTTTATTAGCTGTTTTTACGGCAGGAATGAGATTTTTAACTAATTGAATGCAGTAGAAAATTAAAATAACAAGGCCGATTCCAATTATGATCAGCCCCGCATCTCCAAGCGTAATTGTTGTATTCATAGCATACACCTCCTAAATCCATTATGAGGGAAGACTTCCATGTTTTCAACATTATTTTGCCGCTTTGGCATATATTCTTTCAGGGGAATCTTTTAGGGGATGATATTATGATGAACTATATCTGGGGCTTAATGCTGATTTTCGGCATTGCCTTTGCGGCCGCCCACGGGGAGTTGGCTGCCTTCAGCGATGGAATGATGGCAAGCTGTACGAAGGCTATATACTTTGTACTTGGGCTTGCAGGCATTATGGCGGTTTGGTCCGGGCTGATGAACATCGCAAAAAAATCAGGCTTGATGGATGCTTTTGCGGTTCTTGTGAAGCCTTTATTGCGATATCTGTTTCCAAATGAAAGGAATCAGGAAACAATGGCGGTGATGCTTATGAGTTTTACCGCTAACATCTTTGGTGCAGGCAACAGCGCCACAGTCTTCTCCATAAAAACCATGGAAAAACTGGATATTGAAAACGGAAGGCGCTCTGTGGCAAGCAATACGATGTGCATGTTTATGGCGGTCAATATGTCCATGTTACAGCTCGTGCCGATCACGATAATAAAGATTAGAAGCGATGCGGGTTCAGCAGATCCAGGGAGCATTATTCTTCCTTCGATAATAGCGGGCATCATTTCTATGATAGTATCTATTTTTGTTTGTAAAATGTATGAAAGGAAAGGAATTTCGTGACTACAGCATTAAGCACTCTTTCCCTTTTTTTTATCCCCGTTATGTTTACGCTGATACTCGCCCATGGATTTTATAAGCGGGAACCCGTATACGATCATTTCATTGAAGGGGCAAAGGACGGGATCAGGACTGCGTTTGATATCCTCCCATATATAGTGGCTATTTTCATTGGTATTGAATCTCTTGTCAGCTCTGGCGTTATGGATTTTTTAGAAACGGCATTAGGTCCTTTTTTTCATGTTTTCGGGATTCCGGAGGAATTGATTCCCTTGATTTTGCTTAGGCCTGTTTCTGGAAGCGGGTCTTTGGCCTTGGTTGAGAAAATGGTGACTCGGTATGGAGCGGATTCCTTTGTGGGAAAGGCTGCTTCGGTAATGACAGGCAGCTGTGAAACTGTTTTTTATGTAATAGCGGTTTATTTCGGCGTTACACAGGTAAAAAAAATACGCCATACCCTCGTCGCCGGTATGGCAGGTTACGTTGCGGGCGTTGCCGCCTCTGTTTATCTTTCACGTTATTTTTAGCTGTCTATGCGGACTATCCTGGCTCCTAAAGCAGAGAATTTTTCAACAAACCCAGTATATCCTCTTTCTAAGTGGTAGATTTCAGATATTTCGGTTGCACCCTCGGCCATCAGGCTTGCCAGAACCATGGCAGCGCCAGCGCGAAGATCGGTGCATATGACCTGCGCCCCCTGGAGGGGCCTGTTTCCTTGAATAATTGCACTACGGCCTTCAATCTTGATGTCCGCACCCATCCTGTTCAGTTCGCCAACGTGCATATAGCGATTCTCAAAGACCGTTTCTACTACGATGCTTGGACCTGTTACCGTCGTTAATAAGGCCATAAATTGAGGTTGCATATCTGTTGGAAAGCCGGGATAGGGCATCGTTTTGATGTCGGTTGATGTGAGCTTGTTTATATCGCCCCTGACGCGTATGCCTTCATCGCTGTCTTCAATAACGACCCCGCATTCTATAAGCTTTGCTATAATAGGTTTTACATGATCTGGTACCACATTCTTTAAAAATATATTTCCCCGTGTAATGGCTGCCGCCACCATAAAGGTTCCGGTTTCAATCCTGTCAGGAATTACAGCGTGCTTCGCACCGTGAAGATGGGGAACTCCTTTTATTTGTATGGTGTCGGTGCCTGCTCCTTTGACTTTGGCTCCCATTTTATTTAGAAAGTTTGCCAGGTCCACGATTTCCGGTTCTTCCGCAGCATTTTCAATCGTGGTGATTCCCTCTGCCAGCGAAGCCGACATTATGATGTTTTCCGTCGC
>CAZHBR010000080.1:4351-7074 GCA_964530755.1 uncultured Oscillospiraceae bacterium
ATCCGCTTTGGCTTCCACATATCCGTGGCCTTGTTCTATGTCCGCCCCGAGGGCCTGAAAACCCTTAAGGTGTAAGTCGATCGGCCTTGCACCTATCGCGCAGCCTCCCGGCAGGGCGATGCGGGCCCGTCCCGTTTTTGCAAGAAGCGGACCCATGGTTAATATTGATGCCCGCATGCGCTGCACAAGCTCGTACGGTGCTTGCTTCTCCACGATCCGATCTGTGCGGATAATAATTCTCCCGTTATTGTTATTTTCACCGGATATTTCTGAACCGATGCTTGTGAGCAGCTTGCACATCACATCAACATCTTTGAGAGCGGGTACCTCAAGTATTTCACATTCCCCCTCAGCAAGAAGTGAAGCAGCCATAATAGGAAGTACGGCATTTTTCGACCCGCTGATTTCTACTTCGCCTTCCAGTGGTTCGGATTTCTCAACAATATATTTTCGCAAAGCATTCCTCCTGTAGTCATCGGATTTATCCAAAAATCAGTATACCATGTTTGGACCTTTTGTCAAAGCAATATGCGGGTCAAATACAATGCTGCCGTATTGCGGAATATACATAAATAAATTACAAAGCAGTGTGCGTAATCTGCGAGAACCGGGATATGTGACAGGCGGTAAGGGAAGGATCGGATAAATTATATGGGTCCTATCGTTATTCCGCTGTAGTAGTGCATCAGAATTTCTTGATATTTGAAACCCGCCTGTGCCATGCCGTTGGCGCCCCATTGGCTCATTCCCACACCATGCCCAAAGCCCTTTGTAGTAAATACAATGCTGTTATTTCCGTCAAAAGCAAAAGTGAAGTCAGCCGAACGCAGTCCGAAAAGATCTCTTATGTTCCGGCCGGATAAAATCGCATCTCCGACTTGGATTTGTTCAACCCTGCCCCCCTCTGTACGGCTTAATATTTTGATCGATTCGGGGCTGACGGAAGAGGCCTTATATTTGGCTTTTACTTTGCTGGAAAACGTATTAAAGGACACGGAGACAGATTCATGCTGGTTTGGAGCATCTCCCTCATAAAGACTGTCGACGCTGCGAAGGTATGGCAGAGCAGATACGAATACATCCTCGGAATTTTCGGTTTTCCCTCCGCTTGAGGAGTGAAAAAGCGGTTGCTCCACCAAGGATTCCTGATAATACATTACCTGCCCGTCAGTTGCTTTAACCGCTTCTAATATATCCTTCCATCCGTTATTTATCCAGTTTTCTCCTTTTAAATTTAAAAGCTCGCTTTTGCTGCGATAGACCTGACAATGCGTGCTGTCACACAAGGGGGCCTTAGGGTGTTCTGCAGCGTTCCCTGCTGATGCGGCTCTTTTTATTTTAGACAGGGCATATGTTCTTGCTGCAACGGCCTGGGCCTTCAGGGCCTCTTTTTCAAAGGACGCCGGCATTTCACCCGCAACGACCCCGGCTACATAATCCTCCAGTTTGATTGTATCGATTTGTCCTGATTCAACGCGGAAGACTGCCACATTCACATCTGCTTTGTCAGACGGAAGTCCATGTCCTTTTCCGGACATGATCAACAAAAGGGGAAGCACAACTAAAGAAAAAACCACCATGAAGAACACGATGGAGAAAATTTTGGCGAAATCCTTTGCGGTTTTTGAAAATAAGCGCTTTCGGCGTCTTTTGTTTTTCATGGAAACCCTCCATATCATTCATGTATCCATACATTGTATGAAGGTTGTCTTTGTATAATGTCTAAATTGCGAAGAGATAATGCCTACGTGAATTAATATCATCTTGATTCTTCCTATGGATTTAAATATGATATAATCGGTAGACTGTAACGGAGAAAGAAATATGTTTGACATTAAAGAAAATCTTAAACGGCTGCCCGATCGGCCGGGTGTATATATTCATAAAGATAGGAAAGGGCAGATCCTATATGTAGGTAAGGCAATTTCTTTAAAAAACCGTGTGCGCCAATATTTTCGGTCATCAAAGGGGATGGATCCGAAAATGAAGGCTCTTATGTCACATATTGCAGAATTCGAATACATCGTGACTGATACGGAAATGGAAGCACTGCTGCTTGAAAACTGTCTTATAAAAAAATACATGCCGAAATATAATATTTTACTAAGAGATGATAAAACCTTCCCCTATATTAAAGTAACCCTGGAAGAATCGTGGCCGAGACTGATTAAAACGCGAAGGATTGAAAGCGATGGCGGAATGTATTTTGGCCCCTATACTGATGTATGGGCCCTCGATCTCATCATAGACCTGCTGTCCGATATTTACGGCATTAAGCGATGCGGTATGAGAAGTTTTCCTGAAGGCTGGAAGCCTTGCCTGAACTATCACATGGACCTTTGCAAAGGTGTGTGCAGGGGAGATGCGGACATCGGAAGCTATCAGGAAGCCGTCGGGCAGATACTGGCTTTTTTAGGCGGGGATACAAAAGGAGTTAAGGATTATCTGGAGAACAAGATGAAAGAGGAGGCGGCTTCGATGAATTATGAAAAGGCCGCTTTATACAGAGATCAGATTGCGGCTATCGATTCTATACCCGATCAGGAAAAGCTCGATGCATTTTTAAGCTCGGTAAGGCGAAATCGTGTGAAAGTAGTGCGGCGAAAAGCGGAAAGAAAAGCTGAGAAGGAAAGGCAGTTAAGAAGGGATATCATGCGGGGATTTGAAGGGATGGGCTTATCGATGCCTGAGCGCATCGAAGCTTATGACATATCCCATATTGC
>CAZHBR010000081.1:0-7071 GCA_964530755.1 uncultured Oscillospiraceae bacterium
ATAAGCAGCTTCGGAGTGACTAGAGTGCCATCCTCAAACCGATTCAAATCGTCTACATTTATAACGGTCCACTGCTTCTTCCATATATTAGTGAAGCCTCTTTTGGGTATTCTGCGATAAAGAGGCATCTGACCGCCCTCGAATCCGATTCTGGTCCCGCCCCCGCTTCTGGAATTCTGACCTTTCGTACCCCTTCCGGAGGTCTTGCCCAGTCCGGAACCGATACCTCTGCCTTTTCTTTTTGAGGTTTTCGCAGAGCCCTCAGGGGCCCTTAATTCATGTAACTTCATAGCTCCTTGCACCTCCCTACAGCTCTTCAACACTGACAAGAAATCTTATCTTTTCAATAGCGCCGCGAATCTGCGAATTGTCAGGTTGCTCTACAGCATGCTGCATCTTCCCAAGACCCAAGGCCTCTGCTATCTTTCTCTGATTCGGAGAGGCGCCGATGAGGCTTTTTGTCAGGGTAATCTTTATTCGTTTTTCAGCCATGTTCGTGTCCTCCTTATCCAATGATTTCTTCCTTTGCTTTCCCTCTAAGCCTGCTTACGCTTTCAAGGGTTTTAAGCATTTTGAGCCCTTCAATGGTGGCAGAAGCCATGTTACCCACATTGTTGCTTCCGATGGATTTAGCCCGCACATCCTTTATGCCTGCCATTTCCAAAACAGTACGCACCGAGCTTCCCGCTATTACTCCGGTACCGGGAGCAGCAGGAAGTATTATAACCCGTCCGGCACCAAAGACGCCTAATGATCTGTGGGGAATAGTCGTTCCTACAGTAGGAACATATATCAATCTCTTTTTAGCGTCCTCTATGGCCTTTCTCACAGCCTCGGGAATCTCCTGAGCCTTTCCAAGGCCGACGCCCACATGACCTTCCTTATCGCCTACCACAACCGTGACGCTGAATCTGAAATTCTTGCCGCCTTTTACGACCTTTGTCACGCGCCTGATATTCACAATAGACTCCTGTAAATCGAGCCTGGATGCATCAATCATATCCTGTCGCATTCTATACCTCCTTCTCTTTAGAAATTCAAACCGGCGGCACGAGCGCCTTCAGCCAGCTCTTTTACTCTGCCGTGATACAGGTATCCGCCTCTGTCAAAGCATACGGTATTTATACCTTTTTCCAAGGCCCGCTTCGCTATCGCCTCACCGACGATACGTGAAGCCGCCTTATTCCCTCCATACGGAATCTGCGCTTTAATGTCCTTTTCCAATGAAGATGCGGCTGCAAGAGTATTTCCGCTCACATCATCTATAATCTGAGCGAAGATGTTAGCATGGCTGCGAAACACGCATAGCCTGGGTTTTTCGGGAGTACCGAAAAGATTTTTCCTGGCCTTTTTATGCCGGACCAGACGCTTGTCATTTCTTGTAGTTAACTTTGCCATTTTCTTCACTCCCTCCTATTTCTTCTTAGAACCGGCCTTGCCTTCTTTTCTGCGAACGATTTCATCAGAGTACTTAATGCCCTTCCCTTTATAGGGTTCGGGAATCCTGACATCTCTGATATTCGCAGCATAATTTCCGACAAGAGATTTGCTGATGCCTTTTACTATAATTTCGGTTGGAGTCGTCACTTCGGTGGTAATACCTGAAGGATCCTCCATCTCTACAGGATGTGAAAAACCAAGATGCATAACGAGCATATTGCCTTTCTTTTCGGCTCTGTAGCCTATTCCCACAAGCTGAAGCTTCTTTTCAAACCCGGCGGTTACACCTGTAATCATATTGCTTACTAGGGATCTGTACAGGCCGTGAGCTGCTCTTGTTACTTTTTCATCATCCCTTCTTTGGACGCTGAGCGCGCCCTCCACCTTTTCTATATTTATTTTATCGCTGATCTGCTCCGACAGCTCGCCTTTAGGCCCTTTTACAGTGATCGTATTGTCATCACCGATTTTGACCTCTACGCCGGCAGGAATCGATACAGCTTTTTTTCCGATTCTGGACATTTCTTCCCTCCTACCAAACGTAACAGATAACCTCGCCGCCGACGCCCTGTTTTCTCGCTTCCTTATCGCTGATAATACCTCTTGATGTAGAAATTATAGCGACACCTAGCCCCCCTAATACCCTTGGGACTTCATCCTTCTTCGCATAAACCTTAAGACCGGGTTTCGAAATCTTCTTTATGCCCGTAATCACTTTTTCCCTGTCTGCTCCGTATTTCATTCGCACCCTGATAGTATCCTGGCTATCACCTTCTATGATATCATAACCTTTGATATAGCCTTCCTCCGCCAGGATGTCCGCTATGGATTTCTTCATCCTTGAGGCAGGTATATCGACGGTTGCATGTCCTACATTGTTGGCATTCCTGATTCTTGTCAGCATATCCGCCACAGGATCCGTCATAGTCATATTGCTGTACCTCCTTCTTCTCGTTTTACCAACTGGCTTTTCTGACGCCGGGAATCTCACCTTTGTAGACCAGTTCCCTGAAGCAGATACGGCAGATGCCGTACTTTCTCAGATATCCGTGGGGCCTGCCGCAAATCTTGCATCTGGAGTAAGCCCGTGTCGCATACTTAGGTTTTCTTTGTTGTTTTATTCTAAGAGATGTCTTAGCCACTTTCTTCCCTCCTTAGCTATTTTGCAAACGGCATGCCCATCAGCTCAAGAAGAGCCTGGGCCTCTTCATCGGTTTTGGCCGTCGTTGTAAATACGATATCCATACCCTTGATCATATCCACCTGATCGTAGACGATCTCAGGGAAAATAAGCTGTTCCTTCACGCCCATGGCAAAATTTCCTCTGCCGTCAAAGGAATTTCTGCTGACACCTTTAAAGTCCCGCACCCTCGGGAGGGCTATATTAAACAATTTGTCAGCAAATTCATACATGTTTTCACCCCTGAGCGTTGCCTTTGCACCTACGGTCATACCCTCTCTGACTTTAAAATTGGCGATGGACTTTTTGGCCTTAGTTACTACGGGCTTTTGCCCCGTAATTAACGCTATTTCCTCCATCGCAGTTTCAAGCAGCTTCGGATTATCCTTTGCCTCGCCAAGTCCCATATTAACTGTAACTTCCATGACATTCTTGTATTTAAATTTCTCCATCAAGCCTTTGAATACTTCATTTTTATAATACTCTTTCAGTCTGGCTGCCAAGTTTGTTCCCTCCTTTCCCTAGTCCAAGGTCTGGCCTGTTTTTTTGGATATTCTTTTTTTTATTCCATCTTCAACAACAAACCCAATCCTTGTGGTAGCTTTTTCTTTGCTGTCCCAGTACATGACGTTGGAAACATGAATGGGACCTTCCTGGTGTTTTATTTCAGATGGGGCCTTCCTTGTCTGCTTTTGATGCTTCGTCTGAATATTTACACCCTCGACTATGACTTTGCTTTCCTTGGGAATAGCCTTAAGCACCTTGCCCCTTTTACCCTTATCCTTGCCGGTGATAACCACCACCGTGTCGTCTTTCCTGATTCGCATCCTTTACACCTCCTACAGTACTTCCGGCGCCAAGGACACTATCTTCATAAAGGATCTGTCCCTCAATTCTCTGGCTACAGGCCCGAAAATACGGGTGCCCACAGGATTCTTGTCTTCTTTTATGATTACAGCCGCATTCTGATCGAATTTAACATAACTTCCATCCACGCGTCTTGCTCCCTGCTTGGTCCTTACGACCACAGCCCTTACAATCTCGCCCTTTTTGACGATACCGCCTGGAGTTGCCTCTTTGACTGTGCATACTATAATATCTCCTATGCCCGCATATTTGCGGCGGGTTCCGCCCAGAACGCGGATGCACAAGAGCTCTTTCGCGCCGGAATTGTCGGCAACCTTTACTCTGGTTTCTACCTGAATCATTGTTGGGTGCCCCCTTCCTATTTAACTTTTTCTATCACGTTAACAAGCCTCCACCTTTTGTCCTTGGACAGGGGCCTTGTTTCCATAATCCTGACTTTATCACCGATATTGCATTCGTTGCCTTCGTCGTGAGCCTTGAATTTCTTCGTTCTCTTGACCGATTTACCGTAAAGAGAATGCCTTACGAAATCTTCCACAGCGACTACGATGGTCTTATCCATTTTGTCGCTTACAACGAAACCGACCTTGGTTTTTCTCCTGTTTCTTCCTTCCATAATCACATCCTCCTTCCTCAAACCTGGGCCTTGTTAAGCTCTTTTTCCCTCAGTATGGTTTTTACCCTTGCTATATTTTTTCTTACATCCCGCATTTTGATGGGGTTTTCCAATTGCCCGGTAACCTGTTGAAAGCGCAGATTGAACAGCTCCGTCTTCAGCTTTCTCACCTCAGCAGTCAGTTCTATCTCGCTCATCTCTCTGATTTTTTCAAGTTTCATCATGCTTCACCACCCTCTGCGAATTCCCGGCCCTTGACGGCAAACTTGCATTTTACGGGGAGTTTATGGGAAGCCAGCCTCATGGCCTCTTTGGCCTTTTCTTCTGACACTCCTTCAATCTCAAACATGACCCTGCCCGGCTTAACGACTGCAACCCAGAATTCAGGCGCACCCTTTCCTGATCCCATACGGACTTCAGCGGGCTTTTTGGTCACGGGTTTATGAGGGAAGATCTTGATAAAGACCTTGCCGCCTCTTTTTATAGATCTGGTCATTGCAATTCTTGCTGCCTCTATTTGATTTGAGGTGATCCAACCGCATTCCCGGGTAACCAATCCGTAGGTCCCGTAGGTTATGGTGTTACCCTTGGTTGCCACACCTTTCATTCTTCCTCTATGGACACGACGACGTTTTACACGTTTTGGCATCAACATCGCTTGTTCCTCCTTTCATGTACTGGATTGATTATTCCGCAGCTTTCGGAGCTCCTTTATCGGCCTCCCCTTCTTTTTTGGGGGCTTCCTTAGTCGCAGGTGCGGCCTGGGGCTTGATGCGTTTTCTGGGATTAACAGCCCTTTGTACTTCCGGCCTGCTGTCCCGTCTCGGGCCCCGCCTGTCTCCCCTGTCGCTGTCTCTTCTTCGCCTGTCGGAGGACCTTCTCCTTCTGTCATCATCGGCCTTGCCTTCATCAGGCAGGGGGTTTTGCAGATCCTTGGAAAGAATTTCTCCAACGTTGATCCAAACCTTTACGCCGATCTTCCCGTACTGGGTATCCGCTTCGGTAAAGCCATAATTAATATCGGCTCTCAATGTATGAAGGGGAACGTTTCCCTCGTTGTATTTCTCGCTTCTGGCAATTTCGGCTCCGCCCAATCTGCCGGAAACGACAACCTTGATTCCCTTTGCCCCGGCTTTCATCGTTCTGCCAATAGCCTGCTTCATAGCCCTCCTAAAGGATATTCTCTTTTCCAAAGCCTGGGCTATGTTTTCAGCCGTCAGCTGGGCATCCAGTTCCACTTTTCTAAGCTCAACTATATTAATAGAGGAAGTTTTCCCGGTCAGTTTCTCAATTTCTGCTTTAAGTTCATCTATGCCGGCACCCGATCTTCCGATGACCATTCCCGGCTTTGCAGTAAGCACGGTGACTCTGACCTGATTGTTGGCCGCCCTTTCAATAAGAATTTTAGATATCCCGGCTGCATAAAGTCTTTTCTTGACGAAATCCCTTATTCTTTTATCCTCAATAAGATAGTCGGCAAAATCCTTTTTATCCGCATACCATTTTGAATTCCAGTCCTTTATAATTCCCACTCTCAACCCGTGGGGGTTAACTTTCTGACCCATTCGATAAACCTCCTAGTCTCTTTCCTTAAGCGTCACACCTATGTGGCTGCTTCTCTTGAGAATTACTGACGCACGTCCTTTGGCTGCCGCCCTCCATCTTTTCATGGTCGGCCCCTGATGGGCGTACACTTCAGCAACATAAAGCTTATCGGTATTCATATTGTGGTTGTTTTCGGCGTTTGCTGCCGCAGATTTAACTACCTTTTCCACCAGCACGGATCCTTTCCCGGGGGTGAATTTTAATATGGTAAGCGCCTCATTTAAGTCCTTCCCTCTCACCAGGTCGGCAACGGGTTTAAGCTTGATCGGAGACATCCTTACGTATTTGGCAACTGCTTTAGCTTCCATGTTACAGCATCCTCCTTCTCATCTACTTTTTCCTCACCTTTGAGGATTTGTCCGCCGCGTGTCCTCTGTAGGTTCTGGTAGGCGCGAACTCGCCGAGCCTGTGACCCACCATATCTTCTGTTATATAGACCGGCACATGCTTTCTTCCGTCATGGACTGCAATCGTATGTCCCACCATCTGCGGAAAGATCGTGGACGGTCTTGACCAGGTCCTTATAACCTTTTTATTATTGGCTTCGTTTAGTGCATCTATTTCGGCCAGCAATTTCTTATTTACAAAAGGCCCCTTTTTTAGCGATCTGCTCATTGTTTATACATCCTCCTTCCCGCTATTTTTCCTTGCGCTTCTTAACGATATATTTATTTGAATGCTTGTGCTTTTTTCGCGTCTTATAGCCCAATGTAGGCTTTCCCCAGGGAGTCAGGGGGCTTTCACGACCTATACCCGTTTTCCCCTCGCCGCCCCCGTGAGGGTGGTCATTCGGGTTCATAGCAGAACCCCTTACAGTGGGGCGAATCCCCATGTGTCTTTTCTTCCCCGCCTTACCGACATCGATGTTTTCATGTTCTATGTTGCCGACTTCCCCTACCGTTGCCCTGCATTCGATCCGAACCTTTCTCACCTCGCCCGAAGGCAGCCGCAAAGTGACATAGTTGCCTTCCTTGGCCATGAGCTGGGCACCGTTTCCGGCGGATCTTACCATTTGTGCGCCTTTTCCCGCTTTCAGCTCTACATTGTGTATCACTGTGCCCACGGGTATGTTTTTCATCGGAAGGGCGTTACCGATTTGAATATCAGCGGTCTCCCCCGATGTGAGCACGTCTCCCACCTTAAGCCTGCTTGGGGCAATAATGTATCTTTTTTCACCGTCAGCATAAAAAAGCAGTGCTATATTCGCGCTCCTGTTGGGATCGTATTCTATGGATGCCACCCTCGCGGGCACGCCGTCCTTATCCCTTTTGAAATCGATGATCCTGTACTTAGGGCGATAACCGCCGCCCCTGTGTCTTACGGTGATCCTGCCTGAGGAATTCCTTCCGGAATGCTTTTTAAG
>CAZHBR010000082.1:0-667 GCA_964530755.1 uncultured Oscillospiraceae bacterium
ATCGCGAACCGGGGTAAATATCAGTCCTGATTCCGTAAGGGAATTACGCGATCATCCAAACATCGTGGCAATTAAAGAAGCAAGCGGGAACATTTCCCAGGTAGTGGAAATTGCCGCATATGCAGACGATGATTTCGCCCTATACTCTGGAAATGACGATATGATAATTCCCGTTTTGTCGGTGGGAGGAATCGGAGCTATCTCTACAGTAGCGAATATCATACCAAGCGACGTTCACAAAATGGCAACATCATACCTGGAAAATAAGGACGGCAATGCAGCTAAGATGCAGCTTTCCATGAAGCCGCTTATCGATGCAATGTTTTGCGAGGTAAATCCCATCCCCATTAAGGCTGCCCTCAGCATCATGGGGAAAATAAGAATGGAATACCGTCAGCCTCTATGCGATCCGGATCCTGAATCCCTGAAGACAATCAGAAGGGAGCTGCAGGCCTACGGTTTAGCCTGAGGACGGTGTGACATGAGGTTAATAGTTAGCGGATGCCGCGGAAAGATGGGTAGAGAACTGATAAAAACCTTGTCACTTGAACCGGATATCTGTATCTCATGCGGCATCGATAATACAGTAGATGAAACTGCGCCGGCGGAAGGATTTCCGGTATTCGCCGGCTTTAGAGGCGGCAAAGGTATCGCCACTTTGCTGGGC
>CAZHBR010000082.1:677-7062 GCA_964530755.1 uncultured Oscillospiraceae bacterium
GGTAATAGATTTTTCACATCCTGCCGCATTAAAACCCCTGCTCGCCTGGTGCATATTGAATAGTTGTCCCGCAGTGATCGCAACTACCGGTTTGTCCCCGAACGATCACAGAATCATTCAAGAAGCCGCCAAGCAGATTCCCATATTCAGAAGCTCCAACATGTCGCTGGGAATTACCGCTATATGCCGCTCATTGAACACGCTGGCATCCGGTCTGGGAAAGGGATTTGACGTTGAAATCATAGAAAAGCACCACAAGAATAAGGCTGATGCACCAAGCGGTACAGTATATATGCTGGAAGAAGCGATAGGAAGAGGCTGCCTTTCCCATTCTGTCAGAGCGGGAACTATACCCGGAGAGCATACTATAATTTTTGCAGGTGCCGATGAAATTATAGAACTGACCCACACGGCCTTATCCAGAGCTGTATATGCAAAAGGGGCCCTGAGCGCCGTTCAATTTTTAATCAATCAAAAACCCGGCTTGTACGGTATGAAGGATCTTGCATAAAGCAAAAATCGCCGGCGTAATGCCGGCGACTGCTATTTCGGTTTTTAGGCTTCCTCCGCCACTATCTCTTTGCCGTCGTAGTAATTGCAATTCGGGCATACTCTGTGAGGAAGCTTGGGCTCGTGACACTTTGGACATGTTGACAAAGCGGGTGCTTTCATTCTCATATTCTGCGATTTTCTTTTATCTCTTCGCGCTTTTGAAGTTTTTCTTTTCGGTACTGCCATGTTTTACACCTCCTTTTTGTGTTACGAACGTTTTCGATTATACACGGATTAGCATTGCTTGTCAATCCACTCGTTACAGTTTTTTCCCTACAATTTCTGCAGTATCCCTCGCTATGACTAATTCCTCATTTGTAGGTATTAACATCACCGCTACTTTAGAATCATCCGCACTGATTATTCTCTCCTCGCCCCTTATGTTATTTCTGTCTGGATCGATTTTAATTCCCATTACTTCCATATCGGAACAGATCAATTCTCGCATCATAATGTCATTTTCCCCTACTCCCGCAGTGAATACGATAACGTCGGCCCCGTCCATCTGCGCCATATATGAACCAATATAGGATTTAACCCGATGCGCAAATATTTTAATAGCCAAAGAACATCGTTCGTTTCCTTTTTCGGCCTGCTGCTCTACATCTCTGAAATCACTGCTCACGCCGGATACTCCCAGCATTCCGGATTTTTTATTGAGAATAGATACTACCTGATCTGCGCTCAACTCCTCTTTTTCTTTTATGAACGTAATAATGGCAGGATCCACTGCACCGGAACGAGTACCCATGACAAGACCGTCCAAAGGCGTAAAACCCATGCTCGTATCAATGCATATACCATTTCTGACCGCCGCACAGCTTGCACCGTTGCCTAAGTGACAAGTGACAATCTTGAGCTGCCCTACATCCTTTTTTAGCAATTCCGCTGCTCTTTCCGCCACATATTTATGGCTTGTCCCATGAAATCCATATTTACGGATCTTATATTTCTCGTAGTATTCATACGGTATGGCATATATATATGCTTCAGCAGGCATCGTCTGGTGAAAGGCTGTATCAAATACCGCAACCATCGGGGTGTCGGGCATCAATTCCTGACAGGCCCGAATGCCCATAATATTGGGGGGGTTATGTAACGGGGCTAAATCGCTGCACTCCTCCAAAGCGTCCATCACATCAGGAGTTATGAGAACCGAGCTTGCATATTTTTCACCTGCATGAACTACCCTATGACCGACGGCGCTGATCTCGTCCATCGAGTTTATCACTCCATGATCCTTGCTTACCAAAGCATCAAGGACATATCCGATAGCATCCTTATGGTTGCTCATCGGCGCCTCTAAAACGAACTTATCCATGCCTGTTTTTTCATGGTTTATCACAGAACCGTCAATGGCGATCCTTTCCACAAGCCCCTTTGCTAAAAGTTCGGAATTTCCCATATCCAAAACCTGATACTTGAGGGAGGAACTCCCGCAATTCACCACCAATACTTTCATTTTGTTACTCCTTTTCTTTTTTCGATCTTAATGATTTGAACGTACATATAAATAAAATCTATCGTATTATATCATCGACACCTTTTAGAAATCCAGTATTATTTAATATTCCCCGGCATACTGCCGCTTATGCCCGAAGACCGTGAATGAGCCTTTGCAAATAAAAGCTACATATCAGCCGGGGGAACCTTATGCACATGATCTGAATGCGTGTACATTTCACCGTACCTAAAAAGATTATATAAATCGGAGGCTAAAACATCATAGGACAAAACAGACCAAACGGGATCATCCGCGTAAATCTCTTTGTTGATATTAGTCAATATGGGAATGGCATTTAAAAATTGCGATTTTATCAGGCGCAGAAATTCAGATCCCGCATCCGAAAACGCCAATACCCTTGCATAAATGATTCCGCTGTCAATTATCCTGAAAAAATCATCCCTATAAAGGCCCATAATTGTATGGATCAGAAGTCTGTTGATTCTAGTTTCCGTATAGCGTCTTGATTTTACATGTCCTAGAATCTCTTTTGATGTTCGCGCCTTTTTTACAGCCTGCTTGAGCCTGTTTTCAAGGCCCTCTCCCGATGATATTATTTCAGCAAGCCTTTCTTTGCTTGCAGTCCTGATTCTGTACATTAACAGCGGGAAAAAGTTCTCCATGCTTACAATTTCCGATGGTGAAATAAAGCCGAGCGCTTCTTGGGTCTCATGTGGAACGACATCCCCCAAGCGATCATAATCCTGTCCGGAGATAAAACACCTCCTTATAGCCGAAGCGCCGGCCATGCTTCCTGAAATACGTAAATCGTGGTAGCCTGATCCCATCCGGCTTATCGATATCGGAATCATGGGGCTGTTTTGAACAATCAGCTGCTTTAAATATTCCACCGCAAGTATATTGTTAGGGGATTTTAATATGTCGGCTTCTACATTATGTCCGCAATCACAAAGTGCATCATACCTTGCTTTTGGAAAAGAAACGCCCTTAGAGAGGTTGAAGCGCAACGCCTCCTTGTATTCAGCCGTTTCACAGGAAAGGATACTTGCTGTGCGCATAAGATCGGATAGCTCTTTATGTTCGCTTCCAAATGACAGATGCGTGACAGCCCCAAGGCCCTTCAACAGGAGAACCGCTCCGTATGCGAAATATTCCGCATTGTTGCAGGCGTAAACAAAGGGAAGTTCAAAGACCAAATCTACACCGTTTTTAACCGCTAAACTTGCACGGGTCCATTTATCCAATAAGGCAGGTTCCCCCCTTTGAGTGAAATTTCCACTCATCACAGCTACTGCACATTCGGATTTTGCTTCTTTTTTAGATTCCCTTACGTGGTAAAGATGCCCATTATGAAAAGGATTGTATTCCGCTATTATCCCAACAACGTTCATTATTTCCGCCTTTTTCCTCTATCGAAAGCACGACCGATTAAAACTGTAACGACAAAAGCAACCATGATCATTATAATCATCTTTGACGAAAATAGCAATTGAGCGTAATACCCCGTTTCAGGCACCAGAATTGCTGGACCGAAATTCCCTGCAGCGACTGATGTTTTCAAAAATAGGGGGGCCAGTGCGTATGCAAATGCTGCAGCCGATACCCCGTGCATTAATTTAACGGCAAGGTAGTAGCCGGGATGTATAAAAAGGCCGTAAAGAAGACTTATGGACTGGGCAAAAATAGAGATTCCGCCAAAAGAAACAAGGGCGGCGATCAGCACGCACTTTAATTTCAAGGCTATATCAGGGTCGGCTGCAATTTCATTACAGCCTATCGTCATTTCAAGGATCCCTTTCAAAAACCCCGCCCAGGGTTGATCTATGCCTCCAAACATTTTAAAATACTCTATTAAATCAGTAAGCATCGTAAATATAACAAGATAGCAGCATATAATGCCCACTGTCTTTACAGCAGAGATAATAGAATCGGTAAAATAGTCCATCAGTCTCAGTTGATTGTTTTGCGGAAACCTTTCAACGTTGGAATGGGAACGTTTTTTTTCACCAAATACATGAAACAGGATGCCGTTTGCAATTGCGCCAAAATAATGGGATGCGGCTATCAGCGATCCCGCCTCAGGCGAATGCAGCATGCCGGCACCTATGGTGCCAAGAAGAAACAGAGGCCCCGAAGTGCTGCAAAAACAGAGCATTCTCTTCGCCTCATTTACGGATATTTCACTGCGCCGCCCCATGTCACCGATCAGCTTCGCCCCCATCGGATACCCTGAGGTTATGCTGATTATAAAGACAAACGCGGATGAACCGGGAGCCCCGAGAAATCTTTCAAAGGATGATTCAAAATACTTGCCTATAAGTTTGGGTATACCAAGGTGTATCATGAAATTGGCGCAAATAAAAAAAGGCAGCAGCGCCGGCAGGACAACATCTATCCATAAGGCTATACCCTTTTTTGCCGATGCCACAGACAAAGCGGGGAACAAAACCATGGATATACACCAGGCAAACGCCAGGATGCCTGCAATCCAATAAAGTAACGGGCGTTTTGAACTGTTCATATCTAAAAGTATTCAGCTTCGCCCTGCAATATTCGAATATTGCTATTCTGAATCGCTTTCCATTTGAGCCTTATAGATCATGTCCTTGATTTCATTTCTGTTTTCCGTAAGAGTTTCGTTTATTTGATCAAAGGTTTTTTGTAGGCTGTTATACATATCGTTAAAATAAACGGCATAAGTTTGTTCGATTTTATCTTGAAAATTATACAGTATGCTGTCTATGTAATCAAAGGTTGAAAGTTTTAAATTTTTTACATTGCTTTCTGCAACACGGAGTATGTCGTCTGCGCGCATCTTCGCCTTAACGGTAATATCATCGTTTTCTATCAATGCCTCGGCCTGGGATTTTGCATCCTTCATTATAACTTCATGCTCATTCTTTGCCTCATCCAGAATACGCTGCCTTTCCTCTTTTATCCACTGGGCCTGCTGTATTTCATCGGGGAGCTGGGCTTTAATCTCTCGGACGACTTCAAGGATTTCGGCTGCTTCAACAAGGATTTTTCCTGTTAAGGGAAAACTTGGACCCGTCTCAACGATTTCTTCAATTTCATCCAATAACTCTAAAACCTTCATTTACTATCCTCCTTGGAGCCCTTGCGCATTTTATTTTTAAGTCCCTGCAGCACAGACGGGGGCACGAGACCCTTTATATTACCCTTCAGCGAGAAAACCTCCTTGACGATGCTTGAACTTACAAATGAATACTGAGGGGCGGTCATGAGAAAGACCGTTTCCACATCCTTGTTGTACAACCTGGCATTCATTTGAGCCATTTGAATTTCATATTCAAAATCCATGGTTGCGCGCAAGCCCCGGATGACTGCATCAATTTGATTGCAATTGACATAATCAGCCATAAGTCCTTCGCAGATTGTTACCTCAACATTTTCAAGATGCTTCGTACATTTCAATATCATTTCTTTTCTTTCGTCCGCGGAAAAGAAGGGTTTCTTAGACTTATTCTCCATTACGCCTATCATCAGCTTGTCGCTTAACTTGGAGGCCCGCTCAATCAGATCTAAATGACCATTCGTTATCGGATCAAAAGAGCCTGCATAAAGTACCTTTTTCATGGATTAGTTCTCCTTAACGCCCTCAGTATAAAGTGTGATTTTTTCGGCCCCGTACCCTCTTTCCTTTTCTTTTACGTAACGGCCTGCGATCTCCGGCAACACCTGCTTCCCATCGTGCTCTGCCACTATTATACCTGATGGATATAAAATATTAAGCCTGTCGATTTCATAGATCACATCCAAAATCGATATCTCCTTATATGGGGGATCCAATAATATGATGTCCGCCTTACCGCCTATGCGATGCAGGATGTTCCTCCAGTCACCCTGCAGCACCAAGGAGCGATCTGAAGCCCTGCAAAGATCAATATTTTTAATTATTACGGCGAGGCTTTCTTTAGACTTGTCCCCGAAATAAACCGTTTCGGCGCCTCGACTTAAAGCCTCAAGCCCTAAGCTTCCGGTCCCCGAAAATAAATCAATAACTGTCGCCCCGTTCACATATGGGGCAATCATGCTGAACATAGCTTCCTTAACTCTCCCCTGTGTTGGGCGAATCCGGCGATTGTCGGGCGAAAGCAACCGCCTCCCTTTGAAGCTTCCTGCTATTATTCTCATCGGCACCCTCTTTCATTTGATTTATTTTATCATATAGTCAATAAATATCAATACAAAACAAGTCTGTAAACAAAGTTTACAGACTTGTTCCTATGCAGGATATCGATCCCGACTCTTTTTCTTAACCGTTGCTTCCGCCGGACAACTGCTGCTCTGCCATTTCAACCAACTTTTTAGTCATATATCCGCCTACATAACCGTTTTGTCTGGCTG
>CAZHBR010000083.1:0-6962 GCA_964530755.1 uncultured Oscillospiraceae bacterium
ATCGATCTTTTTAATCTTTTTAAAGTACGGCAGTTCGGCATTTATTTTATCGATTTCTTCCCAAAGCAGATCGTAGGCCTGCTTATCCGTATGGGATTCGCCCAAAGCCTCCGCAAGCTCCTCAGGATCCGTTTTAATGCTGGCAAATATTTGGGTTTCCCCCGTTTCTTCACTGTCCTTGCCCCATACCATGGATTCCTCGACATAAGGTATCCTGCCCAGATAATATTCGATCTCCTCGGGATATACGTTCTTCCCATTCTTGGTTATTATTACGTTTTTCTTCCTACCGGTAATGTAGACAAAGCGATCCTCATCCATATAGCCAAGATCCCCTGTATAAAACCATCCTTCCTTCAGGACTTCCCGCGTTGCCTCTTCATTATTATAGTAGCCTAGCATGATGTTGCCGCCGGTCACACAGATTTCGCCGATACCTGTCTCCGGATCAGGATTATCAATTCTGGTATCGAAGCCCGGGGGAACATAACCTGCAGAGCTGTCCTTCATCCCTATATCGGGATTCAAGGCACAAATCGGTGCACATTCGGTAAGTCCGTATCCTTGGACGGCGTTTATTCCGAATTCTTTTATACCAGCAAGAATAGCCGGATCGATTGCGGCACCCCCGCATATCATAATTCGCATTCTCCCGCCGAATACATCCGTAATTTTTTTCGGCACCAGCGATATCCCAAGTTTTTTCGTAAATCGATTCACTTTTAAAAGGGCCCTCAGTTTTTTCTCCATGCCGCCTTTTCTTGCCTGAGTCCATATACGCTTATATACGCTCTCCATTATAAGCGGAACAAGAAGGAACATTGTGGGCTTTACCTCTTCAAGGTTTTTCAATATATGCTTTAGTCCCTCGCAGTAGGCTATGGAAGCCCCCCTGTACAGGGGCATCAGAAACCCGCATGTACATTCGTAAGTATGATGTATGGGCAGCACCGAAAAGAATATATCCTCCGGTGAAACCTTAAGAAGTGTAGGCGATGCAATGAGGTCCTCCACGATATTGCCGTGAGAAAGCATTACACCCTTGGAAATACCGGTTGTTCCCGACGTATAAAGCAGTATATTCATAACATCCCGGTCGATTACGGCATCTGTAAAGCCGCGATTTCCCGATTCAATCAAATCGCGCCCGCTTTTTTTGAGCTGGCCAAACGACAGGCTATCCCAGTCATTTTCGTCACCATCAAGATTTATGAATGTTTTCAACGGCGTATTGCCGTTTGCTTTCATTTCCCTAAAAACAGGTTCAAACTTTTTGCCGTACATTATGCATTCAACGTCTGCCTCTACAATAAGGTTTTCCAATTCCTTCGCAGGAAGCTCCTTATCAAGAGGAACGGCTATCCCGGTACCGCAGGTAACCGCAAGATAGGAAACAGCCCATTCGTAGCTGTTTTCACCGATGATGCCGATTTTATTTCCTGATAAGCCAAGGGAAACGAGAGCCGTTCCAATTGCATCAACATCCTCCTTGGCCTCCCTGTATGTGATCGCTTTATAAGGACCCCCGGGAACATCCTTTACATGGAAGGCCGGTCTGTCCCCGTACAGATTTACACTTGTCATAAGCATGTGTTTAAGATCGATAATGGGCCTGACATCCTTGTACCTCACTAACGGATCTTTACTGTTTTTGATTTCCTCAACTCTTTTTAGCGCATATTCCCACTCTTTTGGCTTTATCGCTTCATATTCTTTATGATCCATTCCCTTACTCCTCACATTTATTTATTGTTATTCGCGGCATGACGCTTTATTTTTCTTGAAGGGGTTTTCTCAAATTCAGTATAGCGCAGCTCGAAACGCCTGATATGTTTATATAACGGCATTTTTTCATTAGCCTGATCTATCTGATCGCGAATCAGCCCATGCAATTCATCATTTGAAAGCTTCCCCAGTCTTTCATCGATCTGTTCAAAATCCGGGAATATTCTTGCACATACCAAGGTTTCCCCGCCGGACTGATCCGGGATTCCATACACTATCGCTTCAGCTATATAGTCACTTCTTGTCAAATAGAATTCCGCTTCCTCCGGAAAGATATTTTTACCGTTTTTAGTGACAATTACATTCTTTTTCCGACCGGTAATGTAGAGGAAGCCTTTTTTATCGATATAACCGTAATCGCCGGTGTGAAGCCATCCATCTCGAAGAATCTCATCAGTTTCTTCGGGATTGTCGTAATATCCCAACATAACGGATGCACTTTGGCACAATATCTCGCCTACGCCCTGATCGTCAGGATTTAATATTCGAACCTCGGTATTAGGCATGGGAGGACCCACGGAGGAGGGCTTGCTGTACCTATCCCTGTTTACCGCTATTATAGGGGAATGCTCTGTCATTCCATAGCCCTGTATCATGGGTATGCCCATGGCGGTGAAATCTTCAATTACCTTAGGATCGATGGCCGCAGCCCCGGAAATGAGAAGCTTCATTTCGCCGCCTAGCGTTTCATGAATCTCATGAAACATTTTTCTTGCCGCATCGGTATTATACAGGCGAAAACGCTTAGAAAGAGCTATGCCGCGTCTCAGCTTTCCCGCCTTCCCGTTTTTTTCCGCCTGGCGAAATATCTTCCTGTGCATAGATTCAAAAAGTAACGGGACCCCCAGCATTACATTGACTTTTGCTTCTGCCATATTTTTTAAAATGTATTTCAGGCCTTCGCAAATTGCCAAGCAGCACCCTTGATACAAACCTGTGAGTATGTGGCATGTCATCTCATAGGTATGATGCATCGGAAGAACGGAAAGACCCACATATCCCTTAACGTTGACGTACATTGACATATTCATTATATTGGAAACTATGTTTCCATGTGAAAGCATGACACCTTTTGCTACGCCTGTTGTTCCTGAAGTAAAAAGAAGCATGCTCATCGCGTGAGGATCTATTTTTGCATCTAGATAGTCACGCCGTCCTGCACCGACCAGTTCTCTTCCGCGCTGCAATAACAATGGGAGGGATAATTCATTACCCTCATGGGATTTTCTCTTCATGCAGATAACATACTCAAGGCTGTCGAGATTGCGGGTCGCTTCCCTGACCACTTTTTCCATTTTACCCGAACAGACTACAGCAGATACTTCCACCCAGCGCAGCAATCTGCCTATTTCGTCAGGCCTTAATTCGCTTTCTACAGGTACTATGGTACCCAAGCCGCAGGATACAGCAAAATATGTAAGAACCCATTCGTAGCTGTTAGCCCCAATAACGGCTATCTTTTTCCCCGACAGCCCAAGCTCTGTAAGGGCTGTCCCAAGAGAGTTTACATCTTCACGGAATTTACTGTAGCTTACAGGTCTGTAATCCCCTCCGGGCTTATCCTTGACAAGGAAAGCACTGGAATCGGTATAAAGATCTGCGCTGCTGTTTAACAATTCCCTTAAGTCTCTGATATCTCTGACCTCATAAAGAATATTTCGATACCGCCTGCTGTTCATAGGTATTTTCCTCGCTTTCAAACATTGCCTCCCCGGCGGCGAACACGCCCCGAAAGAGTTAAAAGCTTTTAAATTATACCATCTTGACAATGAATCATCAATCATATTTAATATGAGTAGTTTAAACAAAAGCAGAATATGGAGGCATGATGAATCAAATCACTAAGAAAAGAGCTATAGGTAATTCGGTTTTACTTTTAACGGCAGTAATCTGGGGAGCGTCCTTTGTAGCCCAACGTACAGGTATGGAGTATGTAGGCCCTCTTACATTTACATGTGCCAGGTTCTGGCTGTCGGTTGCAGTATTAATCCCCCTCGCATACCTGACGGATAAGGCGGAAAAAAAAGCACAAAAAGAAATTGAAGGATCCTCCTGCAGCATCCTTGAATCCGGATTGATACCTGCTGTACAAAAAAACAACAAAACGCTGTTGACATCCGGGTGCATATGCGGAATAATTCTTTTTTTCGGCTCGGTATTGCAGCAATACGGCCTGGTCTTTACGACGGCAGGGAAGGCCGCATTCATCACCGCCCTTTACATTTTACTGGTCCCTATTTTCGGTCTGTTTCTAAGACATCGCTTTGCACCTAAGGTATGGGCAGGTGTTGCCTTTGGAACAGTTGGACTTTATTTTCTCGCGATAACCGAATCCTTTACTATCGCCTGGGGGGATCTTGTGGTCTTGATCGGTGCTTTTTTCTGGGCATGTCACGTGTTGGTTATAGACCATTTCATCCCTTATGTAAGCGCTGTCAAACTGGCCCTGGTACAATTCTTTATATGCGCAGTGCTTGCGACTGCGGCGATGCTGCTTTTTGAAAACCCCAACATGGATGCGATAATATCCTGCACGATCCCAATAGTATATACCGGGGTTCTTTCCGGGGGCGCAGGCTTCACCCTGCAGATAGTCGGACAAAAGTATACTACGCCGGCAATAGCCTCTTTGCTGCTTAGCATGGAAGCTGTTTTTGGAGCCGTATTCGGCTTTCTCATACTTCGCGAGATCATGACAGGCAGAGAGCTTTCGGGATGCATCCTGATGCTCGCCGCTATTATAATATCTCAATTCCCTCAAAGAGTTCGTGCAGAACAGGAGGTAAAAAATGAACATCTATAATCATTTAACGGAGCTGATCGGCCGCACACCGCTTCTTAGGCTGATCTCATACAGCAACGCTGTAGGGGCCACCAATGGCAATTTGATTGCAAAATTGGAGTACTTCAATCCTATGGGGAGCGTAAAGGACAGGGCTGCACTTTCAATGATCGACGATGCGGAGGAAAGGGGCCTGCTCACACGAAATAGCGTGATAATAGAGCCTACCAGCGGGAACACCGGTATTGGGCTGGCTTTTGTAGCAGCGTCAAGAGGCTACCGCATGATTCTTACAATGCCGGATAATATGAGCACCGAAAGAAAGAATCTGCTTATGGCATTAGGTGCCGAACTTGTCCTTACACCTACAGATCAAGGAATGAAGGGCGCAATAGCCGAGGCGGAGTCACTTGCAAAGGGAATTCCCAACTCCTTTATTCCGGGTCAATTCACTAACCCTGCAAACCCGAAGGTACACAGGGAAACCACAGCAGAAGAAATATGGCATGACACGGATGGACAAGTGGATATCTTCGTTGCAGGAGTAGGAACGGGGGGAACGGTCACGGGAGTCGGAGAAAGACTTAAAGAAAAAAGCAGATACATTAAAATTGTCGCCGTAGAGCCGGCGGATTCTCCGGTACTTTCCGGCGGCGAAGCGGGTCCGCATAAACTTCAGGGAATAGGTGCAGGATTTGTGCCTGCGGTTTTAAACATGAACATCATCGATGAAACAATCCGCATAAAGGCGGAGGATGCTTTTGCCGCGGCCAGGCTTCTTACCAAAACTGAAGGGCTGTTTGTCGGAATTTCATCAGGAGCTGCCGCCTATGCCGGTGCGGAGCTGGCGCGGCGCGAAGAGAATATCAACAAAAATATAGTGGTCCTGCTTCCCGATTCAGGAGAAAGATATCTTTCGACAGACCTATTCAAATAACCCGGTTTAATACATCAAGTGCCAACGTCTGATTCGCCGGTTGGATGCTTTTTCAATTCAACCGTAGCCCTGCGCCCTGGTTTCGATGCGAAATAGTAGTCTCCTTTTAAAGATCCGTCCAAAAGCACCAATTCAAGACAGATCTTCTCCTTATCCGTACCGGTAAGCGTAATCCGGTTTCCCTCTAAACTCCCGGAAACCGGGTAAGACACCCGTTTGTTGCGGTTTTCCCTTTTTATCCCCTTTGAAGATTTGGCCTCCTTAACCTTTCCAAATATTTCTTCGTCCGAAATGGACAGTATTTCTAACTGAAACGGCTCGTCCTCCATAAAAGGACGCAGGCCCAAAAGATACCATACGCCTTCCCATATTCCTATTAAATTCAATTGAGATCTCCCCTTCGCCAAAGCACTAGGTTTTCTCCTATTATCGCATATTGTGCAACCGACATCAATTGCTATTTTAACCCAATATGTTCACTTTATATACTTTATAATCGGTCCTTATATGGCTTTGTTTTAAGGTGTATTTAGGGTTATGATTCTATTAAATGCCAATAATATCTTTCCAGGAGCGACCTACATGGAACACTTTCATTCTGTTTTAGGGGCACAGCTGAGATCCTTCCGGATACTAAAAGGCCTGAATATTGAAGAACTCTCCCATAAAGCAGGGATGAGTCCGTCTCATCTGGGCAAAATCGAACGAGGAGAGCGCAACTTCACCGTCAACAGCCTCGATAAAATTGTAAAAGCCCTAGATATCTCATACTCCCAGCTTTTCGGTTTCGAATCTGAATCGCATACATGCCCCCCTCCAAACCCACTTGTCGAAAAAACGATGGCGTACTTATCGGTTATGACTATTGACGAACAAAGACATATCTATAAAACGGTTCGAATGCTTTCAGACAAAAAATAGGCCTGAGATTTGTCCGGTAAACTGATATGAATTAAAATCCAAGGCGGCGAATCGCGAACAATATTGAACACATTGAAAAATGGGATCTCTAAGGCCGGCCGCCGCCTTTTGTATACTGTAGAGATGATAAATCAAAAGCGGCATTTATTTCAGATCCCACCTCGGTTTTCTTTTTTCCAAGAACGCCTTCACGCCCTCATGGGCATCATTTGTAGTGCACAGGGCAGCAAAAAAACTAGATGTCAGCTCAAAAGCCTTATCGTACTCCAAATCGGACATTTCGTAAAAAGACCTTTTTCCTAGCTGTACCGCAAGCGGGCTTTTGTCAGCCAGACTCAAAGCCAATTTCATTGTTTCCTCTTCCAGTTTATCGGCCCGAACAGCATTATTTATCAACCCTATCCTTTCAGCTTCCTTTGCGTCAATCATTTTGCCTGTCAAAAGCAGCTCAAGTGTTTTTTTTCTGCCTAAACTGCGCGATAGGGGCACAGCAGGTCCCATGCAGAATAATCCCACATTTACGGCCGTAGCCCCAAA
>CAZHBR010000084.1:0-1478 GCA_964530755.1 uncultured Oscillospiraceae bacterium
TATTTGCTGTATGTCTGATTGAGCTTTTGTATTCCTTTCCATATTGGAATATCACTGGATTCTAATACGAGATGGTAGTGGTTGTCTAAAAGAACATAGTAAAGAACTTGGAAGTCGCATATCATTCTTGATTTATTTAATAGATCGAAGAATTTACGTTTGTCGGAAATATCCTCGTAAATATAGTTATGGTTGTTGCCTCTTTGTATGACATGGTACAGAGCCCCGTTATATATTTCCCTCAGCTTTCTCCCCATTATTACCATCCTGTAAAATGCCATTTGCCGTCCGGATGAAATTTTATTTTGTCCTCGTATTCAAGGATGAAGAGCTCCAACTGTGTTTCTTCCAAGGTTTTGCTAAGCAAAGCCGCAAGAGATTCTGCGGACATGGGCTTATTCATAAGCATGGAGATAATCGGATCTGCAGATGTTTTATCTTTATGACTTTGTTCTGCTTTGGGGGCTTCTGCACCAAGATAGGGCAAGGCGCCTTTCAAAAGCAATTTGTTGCTGCCAAAACTTGAGGAAAGAAAAATATTATTTGGAACAGCGTAAACAGGGCGTTTGTTTTTTAACGCTAATTCCCCGGTCATAACAGCTCCGCTTTTAGCGGTGCCCTCAACTACAATGACATGATCTGCCCATGTCCCCATAATTTCATTGCGTGAGTAAAAGCGAAACTTAGCAGGTGCTGTGCCGGCGGGGTTAGGACTTATTACAGCGCCCTTTTCTAAAATTGCTTCCATCAGATTTTTATTTTCAAACGGGTAACAAGTGTCCAGGCCGTTGGCGATAAAGGCTACAGTTGTACCGTTTAGGGAAAGTGCGGTCTGATGGGCCACAGTATCAATTCCAACGGCTAGCCCTGAAAGAATAATTGCACCCTTCTGGATCCAGTTTTTAGCTGCAAATTCGGCTGCAGATTTTCCATATGCAGTTGCCTTTCTGCTTCCTACAATTGCAACCATTGTATATTTCTGATCAGGCAGGTTACCTTTATAGTATAAAACGAGAGGGGAACCCGGTATTTGTTTCTTTTTAGGTAAATAATCAGGATCGTCGATTGTCAGAGTTTTGATCCCTAAAGATTCATGTCTTCTTAAAATTTCTTCACTTTTTCTTAAATTCTTTGATTGAAAAACATCAAGCCAATCCGGGTATTTTTGTACAAATTCCGGGAGTTCATCAGATGATGCTAAATAAAGGGATTTGGGAGAGGAAAAGCACTCAAGCAATTCTTTTTTAAGGCGCAGGGGTAATCCCTTTAATTCCTGAAGCCATATGTAATACTGTTTCATCATTTTTCACCAAAAGCGTAGTTTTTTCTTTATCCAGATCCCGTGCCATAAGGGCCTGGATCAGATGCTTCTTTCCGATATTTTCATTGCTGTCAAGATCAGCAAAGGTTCTTGCAATTTTAATGATTTTATTATAGGTTCTTGCGCTAAATTGATATTTGTCATAAGAACGCTGTAA
>CAZHBR010000084.1:1488-6947 GCA_964530755.1 uncultured Oscillospiraceae bacterium
AATTCTCTGGCAAGATGCAGAACTCTTTAATGTGAGAGGCCTCCATCTGACTATTATTCTTTATTCCGGTTCTGCCGCCAAATCGTCTGTTTTGCATATCCCTGGCTATCTTTATCCGCTCCCTAAGTTCAGAAGATGTGGGATTTCTGCCGGTTTCTCCACAGTCAAGGGGGTTTACCTTTGCCATGTATTTATGTATATCGATACGGTCCAATATCGGTCCCGAAATGCGTCTTGTATAGCGTTTAATATCATATAAGGAACAATGGCACTGATCCGATCCGTAGTGGCCGCATGGACAGGGATTCATGGCGGCAACCAGCTGAAAGTCGGCAGGGAAGGTATTAGTCTGCCGTACACGTGAAATTGTGACTACTTTATCCTCCAAAGGTTGCCGCAGCGCTTCTAGTGTTGCGCGTCTGAATTCAGGAAATTCATCCAAAAAGAGAATCCCGTTATGGGCAAGAGATATTTCGCCGGGCAGTGCGTTCAGTCCCCCTCCGATTAATGCATTGGCTGAGGCGTTATAATGGGGAGCGCGAAAGGGTCTTTGCAGCATCAGGCGGTTTTCTTTAAGGAGACCGCTTATGCTGTAGATAGAAGTAACTTCTAACACCTCGTCTTCTGTCATATCCGGCAGGATGCTCGGCATGCGTTTTGCGATCATCGACTTCCCGCAGCCCGGGGGGCCGATCATTAATAAATTGTGATTTCCGGCTATCGCGGCTACGATATATTGCATGATATCCCTGTGGCCCAAAACTTCAGAGAAATCCAAAGAGAATTTATTTTTTATTCCGTAATGTTTTTTAGGCTTATCTGGCCTTCGTGTAATCCTGTTTTCCATAAAGGCAAGTACTTCAGATAAGCTATCAAAGCTGTAGAATTCCATACCTTGAACGAGAGTGGCCTCTAACAGGCAGGCATCAGGGAGCATGATTTTTTTATAGCCCAGCCTTTTGGCCGCAATTACCATGGGCAGGACGCCTTTAAAATGTTTTAATTCGCCCCCAAGTCCTATTTCACCTAAAAACAAGTATTCATTTAACGGGAAATCTTCGGGCGAAATCTGATTAGATTCAAGAAGGATGCCGATTACCATGGCAAGATCAAATGTCGTGCCACTTTTTTTTACTTCTCCGGGTGAAAGATTGATGACTATTTTTTTCTTTGGATAAGTAAGGTCTAGTTGATTTATGCAGGTTTCTATTCGATCCTTTGCTTCTTTTACGGCGGTATCGCCTAGCCCTACAATACTTGTTGTGGCAGCTCCGCCGTATACGCTCACCTCTACGTGTACCAAGTAACCGTCTAAACCCGATATTCCGATACTTCGAATGATTGATGCCATCGTTTGTTCCTTCTAATTAAAATAATACCATATATATTATAATATGGTATTAAATGTATGTCAATAGTTTTTAATTGACTGTTATGGGATGAATTTTCTACCGTACTGATTCATTTAAATAATAAAAAACCTGTTATTGTATGAATCAAAGATCCCGGTAGCTCACCGTGGGTTTTGCATATGCTTCGACTTGCCCAATCATATCGCAAAGGTCCTTAATAATATCTTTTTTTTCATATTTTTTTAATCTCATGCATAATCCTATCATACTGACAGCGGCAACTATTTCGCCATTAAAATTTATCATTGGAATTGCAATACACATTAAACCTTCCTCTAATTCGCCCATATCCACAGCGTAACCATGCTTTCGTATTTTAGACAGTTCTTGTTCCATATCTGCCCATTCTGTAATGGTATTGTCGGTAAATTTTTTCAATTTGCAACCCCTGTAGCGATTAAGGTAATCATCACCGGCATATGCCATCAGACATTTGCCGCTTGCAGAACAATGCGCATAAGAAGGTATGCCAAGCGGTGGAGTAGCATTTAAAACATTATCACCGGCATTGGCTTTAAGAACTGAAATTTGTTTAGGGCAATCCTGTGAAAAAAAATCGGGTACAGAGATGTGGATACATTCATTGTATTTTTCACTGAGCTTCCATGCATGGGGCTGAAGCATATCAAATATTGCTAGTTTATCGGTTAAAAGAAGGCCTATAGAATAAAAGCGTGAACCTATGCCGTACTTCAAATCGTTTTTATTTTGATAAATATAACCCCGCTGCTTCATTGTATTGAGCATCCTGTGCACAGTGCTTTTATACAACCCAAGCCCTTTACTAATTTCATTAATACTCATACTTTTACCATTTTGATATAGGTACTCTATGATATCTATTGCGGTATCTAACGATTTTATATTTGCACTGAATTTTTGCATTGTTTAACCACTCCTTGTTCAGAGGAAAAGGATTTTCCCCCGCCTCACGCAATATGGTTATTCTAGTTTCATTAACAGTTGCTGTCAAGTGGTAGCGTTAATAATTAATGGCATTGAGACTTCACAGGCAGCATATTAATTGAAGGATTTCCTGACCTCATAAATCCCCATATATTCTATCATGTTTTTTTTTAAATAATAAGGAATGAACAATTGACAAGAACAAATTAAAGTATTATTCTAAAATAGAACGTCATTCTACTATGCAGAACGCTGAAGGGAGTGGAAACTATGGAGAGAGATGACAAGGGTGTAATGCAGGAGGGAGACCATATTGCTATCAGAGTTAATGGGAAGGATTATGTATTTGTTGTCGGAAAGGATATAGAACCTCAAGAAAAATTGTCCACTTTATTGAGAGAACGTTTAGGACTGACAGGGGTTAAAGTATCATGTGAACAAGGTGCATGCGGAGCGTGTACCGTATTGATTAACGGAAAATCAGCGTTATCATGTATGACGCTAGCAGTAGAAGCAGATGGCTGCGATGTAGTTACAATAGAGGGTATAAGACCGGATGATGAAGTTGTTGAAGCTTTTGTTGAGATGAGTGAGCCAGGGTATGGAACCGCTATGCAGTGTGGGTTTTGTACACCTGGTTTCGTTTTGGAAACCCATAGCCTTTTAAATGAAAATCCAAATCCAACGAGCACGCAAATTAAAGAGGCCTTATCGGGTCATATTTGCCGTTGTGGTTGTTATCACGGCATTGAAAAAGCTGTTGTCAATGCAGCCTCCAAATTGAGGGAAAAAGGGGGAGAGACAGGTGTATGAAGCTTATACTCCACGAAAAAAACATAAATATATTGGTACATACAGGCCTAAAATTGATGCAAGGGAAAAAGCTTTAGGGAAGGTCACATACTTTGATGATCTCACCCTCAAAGGAAAATTTCCCGGAATGATTCATTGTAAGATTTTGAACAGTCCATATGCTAACGCGACAATTAAAAAAATGGATACGAGCAAGGCAGAAAAACTGCCCGGAGTTTATGCAGTTTTAAGATATGACGATTCTGAAATAGCTTTATTAGGTAAAACAACGCATGCGTGGACGGATCAAGCCGTTACCCCGTATCACAGGGATACAATACCAAGATATTGGGACCGGAGGTTTCTAAGCAATGTGGCAAGATGGGTCGGCGATCAAATGGGTGTTGCTGTTGCTGCTGAAACCGAAGAATTAGCTGAAGAAGCTATAAAGCTGGTCGATATTGAGTGGGATATTCGTGAAGCTTTTCTTGACGTTGAGGAAAGTAAATGTGAAGATGCAACTGTTTTACATCCTGAATTAAATCCAAGCGGCAATCAATTGCCCCATAGGGAACCATGTCCAGGTGATTTGGTTTTTCATACAGGCGATGTAGATGGTGCAATTGAGGAAGCGGATGCAGTAGTCAATGTGAGAGAGACATTTGGCGGGAATTCTGTGCATGGATGTCTTGATTATCGAGGATGTCTGATCAAATGGGACGAGCAAAAAATGACCGTATGGACAAACCATTATTATAGCGATCAAACAAGAATATACCTGCATTCCCACCTAAAACTTCCATTATCGAAAATCCGTATTATCAATTGTAATAACGGGGGGCATTTTGGAAAATGGAACATGGGGGAGGATGTTTTTTATGTTATTACGGCCTTACTTGCAAAAAAATCCGGAAGGCCGGTCCGGTATAAAATGACGAATCAGGAGGAATTCCATGACGGAAGAAATATGACCACATGGGATATTACCCTTGGTGCAAAAAAAGATGGAACGATTACAGCAATGGATCTTTTTGGAATAGGTAACTCGGGGGCGTATTTTGGCGGAGCGGAATATAATTGTGAATTCATTATCAGGGAAAATGTGCAGCGTGTTTACAGCAATATCCCAAATATTCGACTAAAAGATACAGTCTATTTCAGTAATCGCTTACCCGGCGGTATTATGCGAGGAATAGCCCACGTACAAATATCTTTTGCACTATCGCAGGCGATTGATGCCCTTGCAGAAAAACTGAATATGGATCCCGTTGAAATAATAGGGAAGAATTTTTCAGATAAGTGGTTGCCGCATCCAAGCCAAAGCCTGTTGGCTGTTCTTAAAAGTGGTGCAGAAAAAATCAATTGGGAAAGAAGGCATAAAACAGGTGAAGGTGATCTGATTGACGGCTGCAAAAAACGCGGTCTCGGAGTAGGCTTCAGCAATCTGTGGCATGCCGAATGGCAAGAGACTCCGAGGGGCCGGATAGAAACATCTATTCGGGTTAATCCTGATCTTTCGGTCATATTGAATGCACCAACAAATGAATGTGGAAACGGCTCAAACAGCGCCTGTGTGTTAGCATGCGCGGAAACCTTGAGTTTTTTAGGTACGAGTCCCGAAGATATCACATGGGTCTCTCATAATGATACAGAAATCGGTCTGAAGGATTGCCCTCCAACGGACAGCATTGTATCTGTGATAATGCCGGAGGCAATACACGAGACAGGAAGCAAGATCAAGGAAGAATTTTGTAAACGTGCAGCCTTATTAATGGATTGCAACAGCGAAGATCTGGATGTTGCAAATGCAAGGGTTTTTTTGAAAAGTAATCCTGAAATCGGTATGCCTGCCGAAGATGTCATGATGGAGGATGACTGCGTGCCTATTCATGCCCATACATCGCGCAGCAATAATAAGACGATTACCGGTATTGCTTTTGGGGCATGGTTTGCCGAGGTCGAGGTTGATCTGGAAACAGGCCATGTTGAAGTTTTGCAACTGGTCGTTGTAAGTGATGTGGGTCAGGTCATGCATGCTTCTGGGGCAGAAAGTCAGCAATTGGGCGGACAGTGCTTTGGAATAGGGGAGGGTCTGCTGGAGGAGATAGCTTATGATAAAAGAACCGGGACTCCGCTGAATTTCAATTATATTGATTATAAGATGCCGACTATGCTTGATTTCCCGCCGATTAATCCCGTGCTCATGGAGGTTTGGAAAGGGGCGGGAAAATATGGAGCCTTTGGTTTAGGGGAAACCACTTTTGCGGGAACTGCAGCCGCTATAGCCAACGCGATATACAATGCAACAGGCGTGCGCGTAGATGATGTCCCAATGAAGCCGGAAAAAAT
>CAZHBR010000085.1:0-6944 GCA_964530755.1 uncultured Oscillospiraceae bacterium
TTTATCAAAAGCTTCTATATTCATTTTAGCCGTTTTGCCGGGAAAATCCTCTGATATAACGTCGATCACCTTATCATAGTGCAGCTTAGGAAGAATTTTCGTAAGCGCCCCTAGCATGACCATATTCACAGCCATAGGCATTCCTATTTCCTCTGCAATTTGGGTGCCGGGAATTTTATAATGGTTCTGATTGTCCGCGTTGACTAAAGTGCTGTTTACAAGGACGATTGCAGAATCATCCATGTCGGGGGAATATTTATCATAACCTATTTGATTGTAAGCTATGAACACTCCCGCATCGTCAACCTTCATATAGTCTATATCGTCATCGGATATTACAACCTCCGCCTTGCAGGCTCCCCCGCGCGCCTCGGGGCCGTAGCTTTGCGTCTGCGAAACATTGTAATCCTCCCCCAGGCCATATGCCTTAGCCAAAAGTATCGAAGACAAAATCACACCCTGTCCCCCTGCTCCCGCAAACCTTATGTTAAGCCTCATTAATGCTCCCGCCTTTCAATTGATTATTGAAACCTACACACGTTTAATCTCTTCAACATTAATAGCTGCATCAGGACACAGCTTTTCGCACTGTCTACAGATAATGCATTCGTTTTCATTGACCGCCTTAGGCATAGGAGTGCCGTAGCGGCTCCTTTTAACCGATTGAGCAAAAACGTTTTTAGGGCACTGTGTGATACAGATATTACAGCCCTTGCAAAGATTCGTATCGATTGTCACAATAACGCTCATTATTCTTCCTCTGCTAAGCTTTTGAACGTCCAGAACCGACCCAACCTGGTCATCATTTTTTCAATGTACTCAGGCCGATCGTTATCATGAAGCAGAATCCCGCACTTGATTTTTCCCTTTATCTCCGGCATTCCTTCTTTATATATATAGCTGTTATCCCTAAGATAGTCGATTATGAAAGACGGATCCTTGCTCCCGTAGACCTCTTGCCCGCTTTGCGTAGGGCAGGGGGTGATGACTTCAATAAAGGACAGGCCTTTATGCTTAATGCCGGATTCTATACTCCTTGAAAGCTGTACAGGGTGTGCAACAGTCCACCTTGCTACATACGTCGCACCCATACACATTGCCGTTTCGGCCCCTTCCATGGGTTCATCCACAGATCCCCACGGAGACGTCTTTGTATTGGCCCCCAAAGGAGTGGAGGGGGATTTTTGTCCTCCCGTCATGCCGTATATGTGATTATTAACCATAACGACGGTCATATCTATGTTGCGTTTGCACGCGTGGAACATATGATTGCCCCCTATAGCAAGACAGTCCCCGTCACCGGTAAAGACAAGGACTTCCTTTCCAGGCCTGGCAAGCTTGAGGCCCTGGGCAAATGTCAGCGCTCTGCCGTGTATTGTATGCATTACGTCCAAATTGAAATAACACGGTATCCAGGAGGAACAACCGATGCCGCTGATACATGCAAGATCCTCCCTTATACCCAGTCTGTCGATGGCTGATATCGCCGCATACTGAATGATCCCGTTCCCGCAGCCGGGGCAAAAAAGCGTGGGAAGGGTATCCAGCCTCATATATCGTTCCATCAATCTGTTCATTCCTGCTCCACCTCGTTTGCGATAGCTTTCAGTATCTCCACGGGTTTGTGTATTTCTCCTCCGATTTTAGAAAGTGAAATAACCTTGCACCCGGGCAGGCAACGTTCCACCTCTTTACAGTATTTCCCGATATTCATTTCGGGAACAAATATATATTTGCACTTGGCCGCCAGCCGTTTGATCTCCTCACACGGGAAGGGCCAGACCGTATTGACTTTAACAAGGCCGACATTTAAATGACTGTAAGGATTTCCCCTGTCCTTCGCAGGCATTATTGAGCGCCACATCAATCGCATTTTCCCCATTCGGCCCTCTGCTTCTTCCTTTATCCCCTTTGCAGTCCTTACAGCATTTCTTGCAGGCCTCGCCGTGGAACCATAGGCCAATATACCTATATCCGCATCTTCCATAAAAAAGCTTTCGACGTCCTGGATCTCATCGATGTGACTGCTTATTTTCCTGTTGATAGCCAGAACGAATTCGCCGCTCTTTGTCGGTAAATGACCTATCCTTCTGCCTTCAAAATCATGAAATTGACCCTCTACAAGAGAATTGCTGCCGGTATAAAAATCATCCTGAGGTGAGACCACATAATGGCGGTGCCCCCCTCTTATATCCCTTATTCCCCCGTAAACAGTGATCTTTTCCCTCATGTGTCCTACGATTTCATCGGCAAGTACGATCACAGGCGTTCTGAATTTTTCAGACAGTTCGAAAGCGCGGACCGTAAAATCATACATCTCCTGGACTGATGAGGGTGCAAGGGCGATGATTTCATAATCCCCGTGGCTTCCGTATTTAACCTGATAAATATCCTGTTGGGAAGACATCGTAGGCTGACCGGTAGAAGGTCCTCCTCTTTGTACATTGACTATTACAATAGGGGTTTCGGTGACGGCCGCATATCCGATAGCCTCCTGCATAAGAGTGAATCCGGGGCCGGAGGTAGCTGTCATGGCTTTCTTTCCTCCCCATCGGGCACCGATAATGGAGCAGGCGGAGGCTATTTCATCCTCCATTTGAATATATATCCCACCGGCTTCCGCCATCTCAGACGAAAGGCATTCTATTATTTCGGTGGAAGGCGTTATAGGATAACCTGCAAAAAAACGGCACCCTGCATAGATAGCTGCTTTCGCGCATGCCTCATTGCCCTGAAGGATTGCCTTGCGTCCTTTTCCGTAAAGAGGCTCCTGAATTTTCGAACCCATGGAATATGCCGCCTCCCGTCTTCTCTTCTATTCCTATGCTAACACGAAGAGCCTCTTGAGGCAAACTCATAAATTTAAGCTTTTTTCCGCTCTTATTCTGGAATTATTCAAATGATTCTTCACGCTCTTTCCCGCCGCAGCTGCATCTTTTGATTCGACCGCCAAAAGTATTTCACGATGTTCATACAGAATATCATCCAGATTGTCCCTGCAGTAAATTGTCGCTTTACGAGCCTTCTGCACGTAATCCTGATATGAATTATAAATCTGCGCAAGAAAACGGCTTTTTGATGCATTGTAGATAATTTCGTGAAAGACCTCGTTCAACTCCATGATCTTTCTGCTATCCTTTTTGCGGCTATAAAATTCCATGCGATCAAATGCGTCCTGCAATTTCTTTATCTCATCAGAAGAAATAAGAAGGGCAGCCCTTTTCGAAGCCACCACTTCTACCGCTGCCCTCACTGCATAAAGATCGTCAATATCCTGTTTTGTAAAACCGAGGGCGAAAAAGCCCCGATTGGGCACACTGTCAACAAGCCCCTCCCCGCCCAATCTCTTTAGCGCCTCCCTGACCGGGGTCCTGCTGACCTTCAGCTCCTGCGCAACATGGCTCTCCTTGATGCGCTGGCCGATAGTATATTCACCTCTCAGTATTCGCCCTTTGATGATGCTTTGAATCTCTTCTGCAAGAGAGTGAGAATTTTTTAATCTGTCACTCTTCATCATCCAACCCGCCTTATTTACAACCTGTTACTTTTTCTTTTTCCGCTGTTGCTTGCTGCCCTTGCTTCTTGCAGTCTGTTTCTTGCGCCGTTTCTCAGAAGCGGCCTTCGCTTCGGCTTTTGCCTTCTCTTTAGCCCTGTTTCTTGCGACCACGCTTTCTGGGACAGCAGCCCCAACATCCTTAATCGAACGTTTACATTTTAATCTGTAAACACCTTCTCTTCGTTCATCCTCTGAGGAATCCGCCTTTCCGCTCCCGGCTTTGGCTCTTCGCCGCTCCTGTTTCGCCTTTTCCTGCTCAATCTTGGCGACGATTTCCTCCACCGATTTGCCGGTTCTTCTTGCCTCTTTATAGGGATTTATCTTTTTTTCCTCATCTTGCTTTGTGCTTTCCTTTTTTTCCTTTCTTCTATTATCCCATACTGTAAATCCTACCATACCCACTATCATTAAAACCATCAAAAACATATAACCGTTCGTATCTGTTTTTGTATTCCTCGCCGCAAAATGAGTGATTATTTCTTCATCCAGTGTATTTCCCGCACTGCTTTGAAGGTCCTTTGAAATTGTCAGTGTATATCTGGAATCAGCCTCAAGAGGCTTTGTTAACAAAAGCCATATCTCGTTAGGATATTTCTTTTCATTATATAAGGCATTGTATTCTACGGGTTTGCCTTTTTCATCTGTTATGAAAAAATTTCCTTCGTTTGCGGCTTGTGCAGTCAAAGAGGTCATATTCTCTGAAAATATCATTTTCACGGCTACATTTGCCGGCTGAAGGCGGCTTTCCCCTTCCTTGGGATAAATATCCACAAGTGAGAGACCGGCTGCAAAACCGGGCGAACCTGCCGATAGCACAAAAATAATGGAAAGGATAAGAATGGTGCCGATTCTTTTCATTATAAGTTTTCCTCCTGGTTGATCCGCTTTTGTATCTTTTTCTTCAGCCTTAACGATGTGAAGAATTCTTTCATAATATCGCGGCATTGCTGTTCGAGAATACCTGTTTCTATTTCTGTAAAATGATTAAATCTGTCATCTTGAGGAATGTTCATTAAAGATCCGCAGGCCCCTGTCTTTGGATCTTTTGTGCCTATATAGATTTTATCGATCCTGGCAAGGACAATTGCTCCTGCGCACATTGGACAGGGTTCGGCGGTCACATACATCCTGCATCCGGTCAACCGCCAGCCCCCAAGAGCATTTGCCGCCTGTTTAATCGCATTCATCTCCGCATGGGCGGTGGGATCCTTTACGGTTTCCGTACAGTTATGCCCCCTTCCCACTATTTCACCATTTTTCTCTATTATGGCTCCTACGGGAACCTCGCCTGCCGCATAGGCTCTCGCGGCTTCCTTAAGGGCCTCACCCATAAAAAAATCAGGGGTCATTTCTTCACCTGCCGATTTTTCATCCTCATCAGCCTGTCCACAAACGGACAGGCGCCAAACCGCCTGACACGATGTTCATAGCCCTACTATATTACCATATTACAAATATCATTTCAATTAAAAAAACTGAATCAATCTTCCCTAAGTGCGTCCCGGAAAGACCTCCAAAATGTCTCCGTTTTCCGCATCTATGGCTACGATCCAATATCCGTAGGATGTGCTGTCTTTTCCCGCCCCGGTTACTGGCTGCCAATACACGAATCCGGAGCGGCCCCCATCAGGCTGCTCCTCCTTAGAAAACCTGCCGGGCACTGCGATATAGAATTCCTTTGCATAGCCGTTTTTACCTGCTTTGGCCCCGAACAGAAAGTGCTTATATATTTCTGAGAAATAACGCGCTCCCGGGGAGGCAAGAGGCATATCAGCCGGGTTTGATACTCTTTTCCATCTGGCGCCCGTTAAATCCTGATCAAAAGGCATGAGCTCTTCGTACAGGTCGGCTTCGCGGCAAATGCACCCGGAAAACTCTAAAAGGATTTCATTGTAAAAGGAATTAAAGCAGGCCCGTTTGCCCGAGGATAAGACCCCAGGAGGATCCGGCAGCTTTTTTTCCGCTTCATCACTCGAAGCACATTTGGAATCATCCCCATTCATCTTCGGGGGCGGATTGTCCTCAGCCCTCATAATCCCTTTGAGAACAGGATGAAGAGGCTCCTTTTTATTTAGCCCGGATGCCGCGGCAACTATAGCCGTGGAAAAATCCTTGTAGCTGTTACCTTTTCCATCGACGTCTAGGGGATTAAAGCGGAAGTAGGTCTCTCCGTTGCCGCTTCGATTGAGTATCAGCCCCCCTAACGATGCATGTATGGTCTCCTCGTGTTTTTTACCAAACAGTATTAATTTATATATGTAATCTCCCCGGTCATAATATCTGAGGTTTTGAACAACGCAGCGTAAGGCACCTTTGTTGTTTCCTGTCTCTACCTTAAGGTATCCTTTTACAGGAGCATCTTTAGTGGCAAATTCCTTTGTTTGTTCCTCCAACATAACAAAGGTACGATTATATTTAACGTAGCTCATTTTCCTCCCCCTAAATAAAAGACAGTTTCTCCGCTATTGCCGAAATTAAGATAAATTGGTAATATAGATATATGCTCAATATTTCAGAATATGACGCGCTAAAGGGCTAGTTGCTGTATCGGCAATCGGAAAGGAGCAATTCACCGCCATGTGGTTGGATTTAATTATTTTCACCATATTTGTTTTATCTGCCGCATCCGGGTATAGAAGGGGCTTTGTACATACATTTATACATACGGCAGGCTGGCTTATTTCCTTAGCGGCGGCATACGCCTTGTATCCTAAAGCGTCTGCTTTTTTGAAGGAGAAAACAAGTTTCTACAATACCATATACGATAACATCTTTGAGCGCATGTCATCAGAGGGCTTCTCGATAGGGGACCCTTTGTTCGGCAATCTCCCTGCTGTACTTGGCGACGCACTTTACACCGTCGAAAGGGCTTTGACCACAGCCTTTGCAGGAGGCTTGTCTCTTTTGCTGTTCAACATTCTCACTTTTCTTCTGTTAGCGATAGCCGTGCGAATTATTTTAATATTTTTAGCAGGCGTCTGCAGCAAAAAGAACCGCAGAGGCCTGACTGGATTTTTTGATGGCATATTTGGCTTGATCGCAGGCGGCATCAAGGGCATAATTTTAATTTTCCTCCTTTTAGCCCTGCTTGTTCCCGTAATAAGCATTACAGGCATGCAGGCGCTGCCGGATGTCCTGGAATCATCCAGAATTGCGGGAAGCCTTTACGATAACAATCTCCTGTTCATAATTATTAAGGATTTTATCTAATTTAATCGGAATCGACGCCCTGGGAAATGTCCAGTATCTCAGATGTTGAAAGTTCCGCTCCATGATCCATCTGATCGACACCGTCATCTTTAAAACCCTCAAAAGGGACCCTGCCTGTACCCCTATTGCAAAGATCCTTCCCAAAAGGCATCAAAGGGTAATCCCCGCCGGAGCCTAC
>CAZHBR010000086.1:0-6927 GCA_964530755.1 uncultured Oscillospiraceae bacterium
TTCAGCTTCCTTACTGACTAGGTTCAATCTCCTCCTGTATATATCCTGTGCAATGATTTCACCGCGATTTTTCATCTTTTCACCGATGTAAATGGTTTTGCCACCGGGTGCGGCACAAACATCTATGACAAGCTCGCCCGGCTTTGGATCTAAACTATTGACTACTTCCATTGAAGCCTCGTCCATTATTGAAAACATCCCGCTGCTGTACAGCTTTCCGCCTATCAGATCAAGACCCTTTACATGAAGGGAATCAGAAACCAGGGATCCCTCCTTCACCTGGTATCCTTTATTTATCAGTCTGTTTTTCAAATCGTTTTTATCTGTTCTAAGAAGATTGGGACGTATAGTCAGATCAGGGGCCCTGTTGCCTGCCGCAAGAAGATCCTCAACGAAATCAGGTTCATATTCCTTCAGCCATGAGGAAACAATCCAGGGTGCATATGAGTATTTAACGGAAAGATAATCGGCTATGCTTTCCTCTTTAGAAGGAAGTGCAATCTCATTTCCGGATCTTTGAAAATTTCTCAACACCGCATTGATAAAACCTTCCCGCCCTCTGCAAAACCGTTTCGCCAAAGCTACCACTTCGTTGACTGCCGCATAAGGCGGTATCCTGTCCATAAATTTTAATTGATAGATCCCCATTCTGAGAAGAATCTTCTCGCATGATTTCATCTTTTCATTTGATGTTTTTACGTAATGTGCGATGATGTAATCCAAAAACAGCTTATTTTCCAGCACTCCATAAACAAGCTGCCTGACAAAAGACGGGGAGTCGGGTTTTCCTAAAATAATCTGCCGCTTTAAAGCCAGGTTTGAATAAGCATTCTTGCTTTCTATATCCAATAAAGTAAAGTAAGCGGTCCTGCGATTTGCATCCATGGCCTTTTCTCCTTTAAGATCTACACCTGATAAAAAATGATTTTACCTTAATACGTATTTTACATTAAAATTGTTCCGATTTCAATTTGATTCCCTTTTAAAAATTCACCAACCTGCATCGCCCTTTTTCCCGGCATCTGTATTTCTGTAATATGGATAATTCCATCGCCTGTTACTATCCCCAGGCCCTGCCCGTTTGCCGAAACAATCTGCCCCGGAATTCCATTGCATGAAAAAGAATCGGCGGCAATTCTGCCTGATAACAATTTTACCTTCTTATCGTTATAATATGCATAAGCGCCGGGCCACGGATTCATAGCTCTTATAAACCGCTCGATATATCCGGATCCGCGATTAAAATCCAACAGGCCGTCTTCCTTGGATATCATTGGCGCATATACGGCTAAAGACTCATCCTGTTTGATTCTTGGAGCAATTCCCTCTTTTATCTTTGGAAGATATAAAGAAAGGATATCGGCACCCATTGCAGCCAGCTCATTGTGAAGCTGTCCTGCCGTTTTTTTTGCCACGGGGGTCGATTCGGCAGCGATGATATCGCCTGTATCAAAGCCTGCTTGCATGTACATCAATGTGACTCCGGTTTCCATCTCTCCCTCCAGTATGGCTCGTTGAATTGGAGCAGCCCCCCTATACCTTGGCAGCAGGGACCCGTGTATGTTAACACAGCCATATTTCGGCAAATCAAGCAATTCTTTTGGCAAAATTTTCCCATAAGCCGCCACCACAATCAGATCAGGTTTATGCGCCGATATCTCGACCTGAAATCTCCTGTTATTCCTGATGTATTCCGGCTGAAGCACATTTATCCCCAACTGCAGCGCTAATTCCTTCACAGCAGTAGGCCGGATTCTTTGTCCTCTACCTCTTGCCCTGTCAGGCTGTGTTACCACCAAAGGCACAGACCAGCCCTCGGCGACTAGGCGTGAAAGGGGAGGAACCGCAAATTCTGAAGTACCCATATAGATGATGTTCATTACTTCTCATTTCCTTTCAAATTATTGTCTAAAACCTCATCCTCTTCTTCGTCCGCAGAATCCCCTACCTCCCGCAGGTTGGTAGCCCTCTCTGTAAAAAGCTTGCCCTCCAGGTGGTCGTATTCATGGCAAAGGGCCACTGCGACGAGTTCGGTGCCCTCTACCGTCTGAGTCTTTCCGCTGCGATCCAATCCGGACATCTTTACAAAAGCAGGTCTTTCTACAGTACCAAGCACGCCTGGAACGCTAAGACACCCTTCCTCCCCTGTTTGCGTACCGCTCATCTCAATAATTGTGGGATTGATCATCTCTATGATCCTATCCTCCACCTCCACCACAAACATTCTCCTTGGCACTCCGATCTGTGGCGCTGCAAGGCCGAGCCCGTCAGAATCCCTCATCGTATCCTGCATATCATCAAGAATCATCCTTATCCTGTCATTTATTTTCTTAACCTCTTTGGCGGGTTTGGATAAGACTTCATCCCCTCTTTTTATTATGTTACGCAATGCCATATTATTTTCCCTCCGCAATAATCCAGGTATCTTATTATAACTGAAACACGAATTTTTTTATATCAGACCGTAAGGGTTTACATCTATGCTCAGGGTCCATCGTTTGCCTTTTTCCTTTACAACCTTGTTTTTTATGTCGAAAAGTGTTTTCTGATACAGTCCCCAATGCTGAGGCAGACACTTTATGAGAATCTGCCACCTATACCTTTCATTTTTCCTGGCTATCGGAGCAGGTCTTGGACCTAATATGTGTGCACCGTGATCCTTGCCTGTTCTACGAAGAAATGCATCCTTTATTTTTTCCGCCCCCACACAGGCTTCCTCGTCATCTTCCGCAGTTAATATTAATTGAATTAAATCGCTGAATGGAGGGTAGTGCAGCTGTCTTCTTATCCCTATTTCCATTTCATAAAAGGATCTGTAATCCTGCATAGACGCCATCTTTATTGCATAATGATCGGGGCTGTAGGTTTGAATTATAACTTTTCCTCTCCGATCACCTCTTCCGGCTCTGCCTGCGGCCTGTGTTATTAGCTGAAACGTCCTTTCAGAAGAACGATAGTCGGGAAGATTCAAAGATACATCCGCGGCTACGATGCCGACAAGGCCTACGTTTTCAAAATCTAATCCCTTTGCGACCAACTGCGTCCCGATCAGGATATCTGTTTTACCTTTCGAGAAGCGTGCAAGAATAGCTTCTGTGCTTCCCTTTTTCCTCGACGTATCCATGTCGAGCCTATCTATTGTCGCCTCCTGAAACATTTCCTTCGCAAGCTCTTCCACCTTTTCGGTGCCGGCCCCGAAATGCTTCATATATTTTTTACCGCATTCTGGACAGATATTGCTGATTTTCTGTCTTAAACCGCAATAATGACATATCGCAGCATTCAAAGCCTTATGGTAAGTCAAAGAGATATTACATTCATTGCATCGCACTGCATAACCGCAGTTTCTACACGCGAGGAACGTAGTATACCCCCTTCTGTTCAGAAAAAGTATTATCTGTTTATTTTCCGAAAGACAGCTGCGTATTTCACTGTAAAGGCTCCGGCTGAAAATAGTTTTATTCCCCGATCTCAGCTCATTTCGCATGTCCACAACCTCGCAATCGGGAAGGGGTGCCTCGTTATATCGCTTTGTAAGCCTTAAATATTTATAGTCCCCCGATTTTGCCTTGTATACCGATGCAAGCGAAGGTGTGGCGCTTCCAAGTATAACCACCGCCTTATGAAATTCGGCCAACGAAACGGCAACCTCCGCAGTATCGTATTTAGGTGCCATATCTGATTTATATGTCCCTTCATGCTCCTCATCCAGAATTACAACCCCTATATTATCCAAAGGTGCGAATACGGCTGATCGGGCCCCCACTACTATTTTAGCGCGGCCTTCTTTGACTTTCATCCACTCCTCGTATCGCCTTCCCAAAGACAGACCGCTGTGCATGATCGCCAGATTTTCTTCGCCAAATCGCTTTGAAAACCTTTCGATAATCTGAGTTGTAAGCGCAATTTCAGGCAAGAGCATCAGTGCTGTTTTCCCTAAGAGGATACATTCGGATATTGCCCTCATGTATATCTCAGTCTTCCCACTGCTTGTTACTCCATGCAGTAAAAACACCTGGTGCGATCCGAACGCGATATAGCGATGAATCTGCGCTAAAACGTTCTCTTGTTCCTCTGTCAGTGAAGGCAGTTCCGAAGGGAGTGTTCCTTCCGCCGATTCCCTTTGTTTTTTGATGCTACGTCTTTTAGGCTCTTTGCCAGGGGGGACAAAGCACTTTACCGCATCTATATAACGGCACATGTAACGCTCGCGCATCCAGCAGCACATTTTCATGGCAAGCGGGGACAGGTTTATTTTTTCATCCTTTGTCACGACCTTTTTCAATACCTTTATGCCTGGATCCAATGAGTCCGCTATCGAATGGACATAGGCCTCCCTGTGCCTGTTTCCCCTTGAAAAAGGCACGACAACCTTGTCACCGGGCTTCAGCCCCCGAATCTCCGAACCGTAGGTATAGAGGCTGTCCGTATGATCGCTCACGTTATCGATTATCAAATTTACGTATTCCATAATTCTTACAACAGATATATTTTGTGTTCCCGGCAAATGTTTATCATCTCTTCCGGCCACATGGCAGATTGAACTTCCCCTATGTGAGCCTTTCTGAGAAAATACATGCATAGCCTGGATTGACCTATTCCTCCCCCTATAGTATAGGGGAGTTTTTTATTAAGTACGGCCTTATGGAACTCCATCGTCTTTTTCCCCTCCGCATTTGCCAGCCTCAACTGACGCTCCATAGCCTTTTCATCTACTCTGATTCCCATTGAACTTATTTCAAAAGCGCATGAAAGCACTTCATTCCACAGTATTATATCTCCGTTAAGCCCCCAGTCATCATAATCCGGAGCCCTTCCGTCGTGTCTTTTTCCGTTCGATAGCAAACCGCCTATCTTCATTATAAAGACAGCTTTTTGCTCTTTAGCAATTGCATTCTCCCGTTCCACAGAAGACAGGTACGGGTAGCGATCAAGCAATTCCTGACTGGAGATAAAAAAAATCTCATTGGGGAGCTGTGTTCTGATGTTTCTGTAAAGTCTGTTAACGTAGTCCCCTAAGTTTTTTATTGCGTTGTAAATCGTGTTGACTGTTTCTTTTAGATAGTCCTCGGTGCGATCCTCCTTTTCTATCACCTTTTCCCAATCCCATTGATCTACGTAAATGGAATGAAGGTTGGACAGTTCCTCATCCCTTCTAAGGGCATTCATATCCGTATAAATTCCCCGGCCGGGCGGGATTCCGTACCTCCCAAGGGCCATGCGCTTCCATTTGGCAAGGGATTGGGGAACCTCCGCTATTTTCTCGTCCATATCCTTGATAGTAAAAGACACGGCACGCTCGACTCCACTTAAATCATCGTTTAGTCCTTTTTCCGGGTCTACGAATAATGGGGCTGTGACCCTTCTCAGCATCAATCCATATGCCAGCTCCTGCTGAAAAAAATCCTTGATTTTTTTAATTGCGCGCTGAGTTTCCATAATATCCAGCGGTGATTCATAATCTTTCGGGAAAATTAACTTGCCTGCCATCGTTTACCTCATCTCGTTTCTGGAAAATTCACATCCGCAGTAATTCTGCCTGTACAGCCCATATCTTCGGGATAATTCGACGGATCTTGGGTATCCATTCTCTTTCTTGTAATCTCCCTCTAAAAATTCTACTCCTTCGTTCAAGGAGAGCCTTTTTGCAATCTGCAATATCATTTTATAGTTTTTATGCGGGCTTACGGATAAGGTTGTCCCAAAACGTGCAAACCCCGCAATCCTTGATAACACCGCTGTCTCCTTAAGCCTTAATTCAAAGCATTTCAGACAGCGTGCTCCCCCTTCCGGATCACCCTCCAGTCCCTTCACGGTATCATAAAAATGATCCGGCCGATATTCTCCCTCAAAATATTTGATCTGATCTGCAGCTAAACGGTATTTATTAATCAGCTCCAGATATTGCTTTTGAGCGGCTTTCCGCCTTTCATATTCTTTTTTATCAGTAATGTTCGGATTGTAAAAGAATATATTCACCTCGTAATCCTTTTCAAGGCGTTCAATAACTGCCGTACTGCAGGGACCGCAGCAGCTATGCAGCAGCAGACGGAGTTTCCCGTTATTCTCTTTCATATGTGCTACTCTCCTAACCGTCCGTCGTTATAGTGCTTGCGACAAAGAGAAACGTACATATCGTTTCCGCCTATTACTATCTGGTCACCGGTTTTCACGAATTTACCATCTACGATTCTTGCCACCATAGTCGCCTTTCTTCCACACCAGCAAATGGTTTTTATCTCCTCTATTTTATCGGCGTAAACAAGGAGATAATAAGAACCCGGAAACAGCTCGTTAGCGAAATCATTTTTCAAACCGTAGGTCAGCACCGGCGTCTCATAGCTGTCCACAATTTCTACAAGCTCCTGTACATGGTGTTTAAGCAAAAATTGACACTCGTCCACCAATACACAATCTATTTTTTCTCTTTCATTTTCCTCCATGAAGAGCTTTAATATATTAGTATCGTCATTAATTACCGTAGCAGCGCGGCTTACACCGATTCTGGATGAAACAAGGCCCTGCCCGTAACGATCGTCTATGCCGGGTACCAGCACCAAAACCCTCTTTCCGCGCTCCTCATAATTATAGGCTACCTTGATAAGCTCAATAGTTTTTCCCGCGTTCATGGTGCTGTATCTATAGTAAAGTTGTGCCACGATGATCATCCTTTCGATTTTAAATTGCCAATTGAAGAACGGTCTCAACTATTATAGCATACAAAAGAAAAAAATAAACCCTCGGGCAGAAGCCGGCGAGAGCCTATTTCATACATGGTGCCCAGGGCCGGAATCGAACCAGCGACACGTGGATTTTCAGTCCACTGCTCTACCGACTGAGCTACCTGGGCGCTATATCTTTTTAAAAGCTATATGGTGGGCCATCAGGGACTTGAACCCCGGACCTGCCGGTTATGAGCCGGATGCT
>CAZHBR010000087.1:0-6906 GCA_964530755.1 uncultured Oscillospiraceae bacterium
GAAGGCCACAGAGGACTTTAAAAAAATATCGTCATCCCCGCAGTTGGAATCCTCTTTAGATGAATATAATCTGGAATCGTCAGAGTACAACCTCATAATGTCAAGCCTCGAAAAAAGCGACGGGAATATAAAAAAAGCGGCTGAGTTATTAGGCGTCAGCCGCAGAACCTTGTACAGAAAGCTGGAAAGATATAAAATCGATTACGAAACCTTTCGCAAATGATAATTATTAACCGTCGGAATCGGATCGCTTAAAGCAGATAGAATAATCCGCAGAATAATCGCCATTTTTTATTGTCACCTTATAACAGACAGATTCAGTCTCCTCGCTGATTGTAAGTATTATTCTTTCAGGGTTTTCGCTTTCGTTATTTTCTATAAGCACCAAAGCATTTGAATCCATAGTCACTATGCTCAATATAGCGGATGTTTGAGAGGACGATTCAAGTATAAATTTTTCACCTATCGTATAGGGTATACCGTTTATAGAAATCTCTTTTATCCGCGTATCCCTTTCTTCTTTAACGTGTACCGTATAGGTTACCGCCTTTTTACCTGTTTCCTGCACTGTGATTTCGATAGTTCTTTCCTTATCTGTTAATTCAATATCCGCTGAATTTTCTATTTCCCCATCGATTGTAATCGTTCCCGGAAAAGAACCGGCATCGGCTTTTACAGTCACATATGCCGTACCTGCGGGAACAACAGTATCGTACTTAAACGTGCGGGGATTAAAATTTTCAAGGGCATCCTTATTCTTCACTTTCACTGAAAGGCTTACAAGATGAAGAGGCAAGGTTCTGTTTTCAAAGGCCGTAACGGCTGAAACATTATTATTTCCATCGTACAGTACAGCATAAATTTTATAGGCGGTATCCGTATCGAGGCCTGAAAGCTTCAAAGTCGCTGCATTAGATGCTTTAACGGTGGCATTCACCTTTGATATGACTTTTTTGCCGTCCCCGTCTACACCGGACTTGATTGCCTCTTTGTCGGGGGCTTTTGCATCCTTATTTGTCACAACTGCGTATACGGTTCCATTCACATTGGATTTTACTCTAAGGTCAATGGCTTTTTCATACACTGTCGTGCTTCCCTCGCTTAAAACAGGCGCGCCTGCGGTGGTAAAGCTTGCGCTGGCCGCAGAAACGGAGGTTTTGCCGGCAGTCTTAAGCGCCGAAGCCTTTATTCCGACAGTATATTTCGCATTCAGATCTAATTTCTTATCGGGCGTCACTGTTATGATTCTTCTTGCACTGTTAATGGAAACAGAATAATCATCGGCCTTTACAGCACTGCTGCCCTTTTGAAATGTTACTACGCTATTTTTCAAATACCGATCGGTGTTTGAATCAATAGAGCTCCCGTCATATCTAATGATCTTATCCGAAAAAGCAATCGTAAAGGAACCGATATCTACAGGCACACCGACGGCCCCGTTTTCAGGATAGAAAGTTACGATGAGCTTCAAAGTCGTATCCCCGGTAGTAAAGTAGCTTACGGCTTCCTTATTGTAATTTCCATAGCTGTCGCGCATCATATCTTCCTTAACCCGAACATAGTATTTCGTGCTGCTGTCTAAATTCTTTGAAGGTGTAATTGTTATCACCTTTTTAGCGCTGTCTATGCCGGCCTTGAAAGGAACAGCCGTGCCGCTTGAAGATCCCTTTCTGAGAGACACAATATCTTCGATGTCAGATGCCGCAAGCGCATTGCCGTTATGTTTTTTCATTTCATGGCTGAATGTAATGGTTATCTTGTTGTCTAAATAAACGCCGGTCTCTCCGTTTTTAGGACTAAAAGAGATATCCAGCAGCGGATCAGACTTGGTGGGGGTTGACCCGCCTGACCCTATAGTCCAGGCCTTGGGCTTAGTCTCATACGTTATATTTTTTGCATACACCTGCATATTTGAGATCGTTCCCTCTCCGCGAAAATAGGATTCAGCATAAACCGAGGCGCTTTTTATAGTCGTACCTTTTGAAGCTGTAATATCTGACCGCCTTCCGGAAGCGGTAATTGTAAGATCGTTTACTGTACCGCTTTCAAGTTTAACACCCGCAGAAGATCCATCGATTGAAACATAAGGGAACGTTCCTTTTAAAATCGCCTTTGCATCTTCCGCGACGCTTATTTTTTCAAACCCGATGCCGAAATTCCCACCGCTGAGGTTTGATGTCTGAAGGATGAAAGAATTTTTCCCGCTTAAATTTTCTATAGTTGTTTCACCCTTTGCAAGAAGGCGTACAGTATCTGCGGTTCTGTTGACAGATGCATTTACAATACGGCAATTATTTAAAGTCAGGGTACCGCTGCCGCCGCCTTGCACGTTTAAAGTGCCTAAAACGACGCAATTATCTATGCTTGCGCTGCCGTCCGCTAAGTCCTTGTGCACGGTCACGCCGTTAGGATAAATCGCATTCGACAGCTTTGCAGCATCCTTCTTGATCATAGGATCAGCGGACTTAACGTTTTCATTTATCAGAATGTCCCCTATTATTTTGGCCGCCTGTGCCCTTGTAAGCGGGTCAAGGGGATGCATTTTGCCATCGCTGTACCCGCTGATATAGCCCTTGCCGTTTACTTTAGCGAGCGCATCGTTCGCCCAGCTTCCAATGCTGCGGTAATCAGGATAGTTTTGCAGCCGGCCGCTGTATCCGTAGGTGGGGATAATCTTTGCAATCATGACGGCAGCCTCCTGCCTCGTTATAGATTGACCGGGCTTAAATGTCCCGTCGTTAAACCCTTTCACATACGATGCCCGCACCGCCTTCGCCACATCCTGATAGTACCAGGCACCATAGGGCACATCGACAAAGGAAATTCTGTCTGTTTCCAAATTACCTAATGCCCGATTGATCATGCTGACAAATTCAGCACGGCTGACTTTTTGTTCAGGCCTGAATCTGCCATCCGTATACCCTTCGATGAATCCCTGCCTGACCGCCCTGTCGATGTAGCTTTCCGCCCAATGCCCTTTTACATCGGGAAAAGCCGAGGCACTGAAGCTCCAAGCGGGTATGAACATAGTTGCAAACAACATAAGGGCTGTGATAAGACCTATGCCCTTTTGGAAAACGCTTTTTTCCATCGCAATATCCTCCCTGCGCCTATATTGAAATTACTCTGCAATTACCATCCGAAAGATATTCCGTCAGGGATTCCCCCATCAGCTTAACTTCTATCCCCATAGATTCCAGCTTTTCGGTCAGATCGTAGCGCTTTGCGCATCGCAGGCAGGCATAGACCTTTACTCCCGCATCCATGATAAGCCGCACCTGTTCTTTTACGTCCTCATCCTCGCAAACAAGCTTATTTGAAGGGCCCCAAGTGATTAATATGCATTCGTCCCACCATTTGTTCACATTAGATTTCAAGGTATACATCAAGACCATGTCTAAAGCAATTTCCTTGTTTTCCGATGTCCATAAAATAACCAGCCTGTCCATTTAAACCTCCTTCACCCGTTAGGTATATCGGGAAAGATAGCGGTTTAGCATGCCCTCCCATTCACCCGGATCGGTGATGCTGCGACTTATATCCCTTATCTGTTTAATCGTATGACTGTCTAAAATCTCCATATCCGATAAAAATGTAACCCTGCCTGTACGCCTTGCCAACTGAAATATTCGCCTTTTTTCCTCGGGCATAGACAAAAACCGATCGATGACAGCGAGCATTCTTTCCTTGTCCTTATCCAGTCTGCCTTCCACCTCCTGCAGCAAATTTATCATATGATCGCTTGCCAAATATCCGCTGCAGCCTCGTATATTGTCTATCAGGCTCCTTATTTCCAATACCTTTTCAAGATCAGTGCAAAGTATCAGATTGCCGCTTTCCACATCAGCCCAAAGATCGCTTCTTTTTTTTATTACACTGGTCCTTAGCCTTACAAACCGGGGGTCAATAGCATTTATAACCCTGGCTGTCTCCAAAGCGTTCTCTTCCGATAACGCCTTCCCACCTACACCAGGCATGAAGTAGACGGAAAGTTCGATTCCCGAGGCAGCGATGCGCTTTCCCGCTTCGATTTCCTGTGCAGCCGTCACACCTTTATTTATAAGGGTTAGCACTCGGTCAGATCCGGATTCAAAGCCGGAATGAATTCTGTCAAGCCCCGCCTCTCTTAAAGCGATATACTGTTCTACAGTAATTTTTGCAAGGCTTTCAGCCCTCCCGTAAGAGGTAACCCTCTTAATTCCCGGGATTTTCTCCTTGAGATAGCGTAAAATAGCTATAAGGCGATCAGGTAAAAGGGCCATGGTGTTACCGTCTTGAAGGAAAACTGAATCTCCTCCGTTTTCCAGCCAGTTATAGACCATGTAATAGCAGCCTCTTTGTTCCTCGTCAAGATTTTTCATATCCTCCATCATAGCTCTGTAAGACAGCCTGCCGTTTGGCAAGGCCTGAGAAAGTATGCGATCACGATACTCGCTTATAGCGTCGATAGTCCCTTTCACTTCATTCACAGGATAGGCACGAAATGTCGTTTTTCTATATAAATTGCAGAACTTACAGCGATTCCAGCTGCAGCCCCTTGTGACTCTCAACAGCAGACTTCCCGCCTCACTTGGGGGTCTTATCGGTCCGATTTCAAAACTCTTCATAAGTGCCTCCATTAAACAACAGTAAACTAACGTTTTTTCATTTATGAATATTATAAAGTATAAGGAGGTGTTTGTATATGAAATATATTGTTCCGCCATGAGAAAACAGGGGTACGTAAATAACCTTGCCAGCGAATTTAGCATAACCCGAAAGCAATTAATACAAACGACCCCCTATTAAATACCATGTCCATAAAAGCGGAAATGATATTGACTATGCAGGAGAGCAGCCCTGTTTCTTTGCCGCATAAAGGCTATTTCCTTGTCGTCCAAATAGTTTTTAGCAATAGAAATGGCCTGCCCTTTTCAGAGTTTGTTTTATCCATCATGTAATTTTTCTCACCTTCTTAAACAGTCATATTTAATATCATAGATGTTTCACTTTTATTCAAGGCAGCACCTTCGTTACATATTTCATTCCAAATTTGTAATAATCCCATGCTTTATCGCTTTATCATACATCTCTTGGAAAGCCGCCTTTGCGCCTTCTGCAAATCCTATCGGCATAGAGCCTATAAAGCTATCATAGATTATCTTGCCCTTGAACGGAAGCAAAATGGTTTCAATCTGCACGGGCAAGTTACGCTGCAATACGTGTGCTATTGAATTGCTTATCCCTTTTATCCCGTAAAGCCTGTCTTCACCCTGCTCGTTTGAAGCGATTGCAACGGCGTATTCCGGCCGATACTCCAAAATAAAGAACATCCCCTTTTTATGTTTTGTTCTCCACAGCTTTAAAATATTGATTTTTTCTTGCGGGAGTTCTGTTTCACTGATATATGCGTCTATCAGGTCCGGCTTTTCCCACAGTACTTCTCTGACTTTGTGCACCATAATGTCGCTGACGGCGTTAGGATATTCCGCCTTAATTTTGGCTTTAATTACACCTTTTCGTTCATTGACAAAGCCCATTAAGCCGTACCATGTCTCATAGAAAAGTCTGCATTCATCGGGGCTTAACTGTGCCGATTTTATATCGTCGGCCGTGGCGCAGCATTTCTTGTATTTCTTGCCGCTTCCGCACGGGCAGGGGTCGTTACGTCCGACTCGAGGTCTTTGCAATGTTGGAAACTTAACAATGTTTTCATTACGTTTGCTGATAATCCTATGAAGCTCGGTCGGTGTGTATCCGTTATTTTCCCAAATGCGTGTGTTGTTTTTTGCTAGCATCATAAGATTTATAAACTCCTCCAGCTGTTTTTCACCGTCAAATATAAGATTATGGCGGTCCAGAATGGAACCTAATTCCCTTATCCCGTCACCGTAGGTTATATAACTACTGACTTCCTCAAAGCCTTCCAAGGTATTTTTACTGTAGCCAAAAACGTCCCACATAAAGCGACGTACATTCCGCCAGTGGTCGCTATCCGTATAATCTTCAACGGCATATTTGAGAAATTCATCTTTTTCAGGAATGTAGCGGGGCTTGTCCGCTTGGTGCTCCAGTAAATAATCTGCGTGGTCATAGTCGTCAAAAAACAAATAATGAACAATGTATTCTTTATAAAAACAATACCAACCGTCCTTTAACACAAGCGGCAGAAGGAGAATATAAATCTCTTCTTCGGTCGTCTGCTCGATGTTTTGTTTGTTGAAGATATCAAGAAAGTCCTCACGGCTTATCATGCCATATAGATTTACCGCCGCTCTTGCATAAGAATCAAGTAGTTTGCGGACAACTGCCCTTCCGTATGGGCAACGAACAATATCTGCCTCACGGTTATATTGTTCAAAAATTTTCTTTGCATTTTGTTCACTCATATTGTTACCATTCCTTACCTTCGCAAGTTCATTCCAAAGCCGCAACCCCATACCGGACATTCAAACTCAGGCTTTACTTTTTATAAATCTCCAGTCGAACTTGATGCCCTTTGAAAACCCTTCCACGAAAACGTTTTAACTTTCAATTTGATAGCCATCCAACTCATAAGGAGGGACACTCTTTTGGTTAAAAAGGATACTAACCCTGGGATGGCACCCCTCTTTCTCAATCAACCAGCGTGCTAGGTTCTATTCTTCTTCAATACCGATCATGCCCAAGCCGACCACGTTCGCATCTAATTATAACGAATCCACCTTAATCAAATTATACCAAACATTCGTTCTGTTGAACAACAAAAAAAGAACTCATTATAATATAAGCAAGTAAAATATATCTTGGGTTCATTTATTTAAAATAGCCTTTTCTCTTGCGATCCATCCATACAGTAAAAATAATAGGAAGTCAAGAGGCATAAATGAAATTGTTAGTGTCAAGTAATCTTTGGCAAGAACTTTCTGCATAAAAATTATCTGTAAT
>CAZHBR010000088.1:0-6864 GCA_964530755.1 uncultured Oscillospiraceae bacterium
TAAAGGTGAGACTTTACAGACCCTTTGCCCCTGAATATCTGAAAAAGGTTATGCCCAAAACCGTGAAGAGAATTGCTGTGCTTGATCGGACAAAGGAACCCGGAGCTTTAGGAGATCCTCTTTACATGGATGTTAAAACCACGTATTACAATGGGAATAAAAGCCCTGAAGTATATGGGGGAAGATACGGATTAGGTTCAAAAGATACTAGACCCGGACACATTGTCGCTGTATTTGATAATCTTGAAAAAGAGCATCCTAAAAACCATTTTACCATTGGGATAGAAGACGATGTGTATAACAGTTCACTTGAACCGGTGCCCGATATATATACTGTTCCCGAGGGAACGATCCGGTGTAAATTCTGGGGTCTTGGTTCTGATGGAACGGTGGGAGCGAATAAGAGTGCAATTAAAATTATCGGGGATAAAACTGATCTTTATGCCCAGGGCTATTTTGCATACGACTCCAAAAAATCAGGCGGTTTGACTGTTTCTCATCTTCGTTTCGGTGAAAAACCGATTCAGTCTACCTACCTTATAGATAAAGCGGATTTTGTTGCCTGCCACAATCAGGCTTACGTAAATCAGTATGATTTGTTAAAAGGGTTAAAAGAGGGGGGGACCTTTCTTTTAAACTGTGATTTCGACAAGGAAGAGCTCGATGAGAATCTTCCGGCTTCGATGAAAAAATATTTATCAGATAATAAAATTAATGTATATACGATCGATGCTACAAAAATTGCGGTGGAAATCGGTTTGAGAAATCGAATCAATATGATAATGCAGGCTGCATTCTTCAGTCTTACCAACGTAATTCCAATAGATGATGCCATCATATACCTGAAAGAAGCTGTAGATGAATCCTATGGCAGAAAGGGTAAAAGAATCGTCGATATGAACTATGCGGCCATCGACAGAGGGGTAAGCGGTTACGTCAAGGTTGCAGTGCCTGCTGCATGGTCAAACATCAGCGAGGAGGCAGCCGAAAAGGAAGGTTTGCCGGAATTTATCGAAAAGGTTTTGATTCCAATGAATCGGCAGGAGGGGGACAATCTTCCGGTTAGCACGTTTATCGATAACGAAGACGGAACTTTCCCGTCCGGGACATCTGCATATGAAAAAAGGGGGGTAGCGGTTTGTGTTCCGGAGTGGATAGCTGAAAATTGCATTCAGTGCAACCATTGTTCCTACGTATGCCCCCATGCATCTATTCGTCCGGTATTGCTTGATGAAAATGAAAAAGCAAACGCCCCCTTTGGCTACGCGACGAAAAAAGCTGTGGGTAAGGGACTGGAGGGAATGGAATTTCGTATAGATGTTTCACCATTGGACTGTCTTGGTTGCGGCAACTGTGCCGATATTTGTCCGGCGAAGGAAAAAGCCTTAGTGATGAAGCCTTTATCGAGTCAGCTTAATCAGGTATATAAATGGGACTACGGGCAGGCGAAAGTTTCTATTAAAGATAACCTTATCAGCAAAGAAAGCATCAAGGGAAGCCAGTTTGCCAAGCCTTATCTTGAATTTTCAGGGGCTTGCGCAGGTTGTGGCGAAACACCATACATTAAGCTGGTGACTCAGCTTTTCGGAGATCGCATGATGATTGCAAATGCAACCGGTTGCACATCTATTTGGGGCGCTTCGGCTCCCAGCATGCCCTATTGCAAGGATATAAACGGCAGGGGACCTTCCTGGGCAAATTCTCTGTTTGAGGATAATGCAGAGTATGGTCTTGGCATGGTGCTTGGCGTTAAACAGATGCGGGACAAAATAAATGATAATATGGTTGCCCTTATGAAAAAAGACATAACCGATGAAGCCCGCCAAGCCTTTCAAAACTGGATTGTGAATCGCGAGAACGGTGATTTCACAAGAGAAGCCAGCGACCGGGTTCTCTCTGCCTTAGAAGAAATAACTTCAGCTGATTATGAGGTAGAGAAGCTTATAGTTGAAATTCTAGACAGAAAGGACTATCTAGTAAAGAAATCCATATGGGCCATAGGTGGGGACGGATGGGCCTATGATATAGGATATGGCGGTTTAGACCATGTAATCGCCTCCGGTGAAGATGTTAATCTTCTTGTGCTTGATACAGAGGTTTATTCAAATACAGGCGGGCAATCCTCGAAAGCCACACCTGCTGCTGCAATAGCAAAATTTGCGGCTTCTGGAAAAAAGAACAGAAAAAAGGATCTCGGAATGATGGCTATGTCATACGGAACCGTTTATGTGGCCCAGGTTGCCATGGGTGCAGATAAGAATCAAACCATGAAGGCTATTTTGGAAGCGGAGAAATACGATGGTCCTTCCCTGATCATATGCTATGCGCCTTGTATAAATCACGGTATAAGAAAAGGCATGGGCAAGGCCCAGGAAAATATGTATGATGCCGTAAAAGCGGGATATTGGCACCTTTATCGCTATAACCCCGATAGGAAGGCCGAAGGTAAAAATCCCTTTGTGCTCGATTCAAAAGAACCAAGCGAAAGCTATCGGGATTATCTGATGGGCCAGGTCAGATATTCATCCTTGACCTTGGAATTCCCCGATCAGGCGGAACAGTTATTTGCTAAAGCGGAAAGGGATGCAAGAGAACGCTATGAAAACTACAAAAAATTGAGCGCGCTATAAGATAATTAAGTGAGCAAAAAGGATAAAAAAGCGCAGCTGTTGAGGCTGCGCTTTTAGGTTCAATTACGTCGATAACCCGTTTTAGATTTAAACCACTCCCTGGGCCATCATTGCATTGGCAATTTTCATGAATCCGGCAATGTTTGCGCCGGCAACCAGGTTGTAGCCAAGGCCATATTCTTTTGCAGCGGCCGCCGCACTGTCATGGATGTTGACCATGATGGTTTTTAATTGTGCGTGTACCTGTTCCGGTGAAAATACAGTATGCCCCGCGTTTTGGCCCATTTCGATGCATGAGCATGCAACGCCGCCTGCGTTTGCAGCTTTACAGGGACCTACGATGATTCCATTTTTCATTAAATATTCAATGGCTTCGTTTGTGGTGGGCATATTTGCGCCTTCGCAGAGGAACTTTGCTCCTGATGCCACGATGTTTTTGGCATCTTCAATACGAATGTCATTTTGCATTGCACAGGGGATGTATAAATCTGCTTTAACTTCCCACGGCTTCTTCCCCGGAATGAATTTTGAACCCGGGAACTTGTCCGCATAAGGCTTGCAGATATTCTTACCGCTGTTTCTCAAATCTAACATATAGTCAACTTTTTCCCCGCTGATTCCTGCTTCGTCCAGAATATATCCATCCGGTCCGGAGAAGGCGATTAATTTTGCGCCCAGCTCGTCCAGCTTGCATGCGGTACCCCAGGCAACATTGCCAAAGCCGGAGATGACGACTTTTTTGCCGGCCATTTTCTCGTTATTTGCCTCAAGCATGCAATTAGCAAAGTATACGATTCCATATCCTGTGGCTTCGGTTCTTCCGTTAAGTCCGCCATAGCTTATGTGTTTTCCGGTTATCGCTTCATCATAACGGTTTACGAGCCTTTTGTACTGTCCGAACAGAAAGCCGATTTCCCTTGGTCCAACGCCTAAATCGCCGGCAGGGCTGTCTGTGTATGGGCCGATATGTCTATATAATTCGTTCATGAAGGATTGGCAGAATCTCATTATTTCGCCATCTGATTTGCCGTTTGGATCGAAATCCGCCCCACCTTTTCCTCCTCCGATAGGAAGACCGGTGAGAGAATTTTTAAAGATCTGTTCAAATGCCAGAAATTTCATTATGCTGGGATTCACGTTTGGTGCAAATCTGATGCCGCCTTTGTAAGGTCCGATCGCACTGTTGAACTGATATCTGTATCCCCTGTTGACTTGAACGTTGCCGGCGTCATCAACCCAAGATACTCTGAACGAAATCGCTCTTTCGGGCTCTATCAATCTTTCGATCAGTCCTGCTTTTTCGTACTCGGGATGCTTTGCTATAACCGGCTCCAGGGAGGTAAGAACTTCTTCTACTGCCTGTTGGAATTCTGTTTCCCCCGGATTTCTTTCTTTTAGGATCTTAAGATACTTTTCGGTTAAGTTTGCCATTTTTTCTCCTCTTTTCATAAATGATGATTTTGGAATGGTTTCGGGTTATTCGATCTTACAATATAAACGATAGCATAGGGTTAAAATATAGTCAAGATATCGACTGGAAATCTAGTACAGGTGATATAAAGTTCTAATTTTCAGAGAATTGATTTTAGGATGCTATTTGTTGTAAAAGTATCGATGACGCTGCTATTTTCACTGGACTACTTTCTTATAATGCAGACGAGAATTGCGCCGATCGACGAAATTAAAGCCATAAAAAAGATGCAGCTTGTCAATCCGAAATTATCCATAATAGAGCCAAACGCCCCTCCTGCCAAGGATGCCCCCATGTAGGACCAGCCGTTGACAATACCGACCCCGGTTCCGCCTAGCCGGCTTCCCAGTATGTCGCCTGGCAGATTAAAGATAGGGGATTGGGCACCCTGAATGCATCCTCCGGACAGAAATAATAGAAAAGTTAAAATAACAATCCCGTTATTCATATTAAGTAATCCGGATCCTGTAAAGTAAATGAATGCAAGGGATATGGCGCTTATGGAAAAATTAATGGCTATTGTCTGCCAGCGGCTGCCATGAAAAACGATATCTGAAAGATATCCCATTATCACTGAGAAAAAAAGCCCCTCCCCAGTGCATTGAGGAGGCTATCGATGCCGCTATGATAAGGGCGAGTCCATAACCTCCCGCCTCTGTGGATTCGGTTAAAATTTTTATCGTCCAGTTTAATAATCCCCACCTGACGAACTGGCTGCATACGGCTATAGCACAGACCATATAAATAGTAGGGTTTTTCATTATATTTATGTAATCCTTCAAGGTTACATGTTTTTCAGTGCCCTTTTGAGGCTTCTCCCATTCAGTCATCAGACCCGCATCTTCAGGATTGCTTTTAACTATTAAAAAAAATACTATCGACCAGGTAAAAAGTAATGCTGGGGAAACGAAAAAAACCGAACGCCAACCAAACGATGTTATAGTGAATCCGGCGACAGGATATATGATGACGCCGCCCAAAAAAGCGAATGCGTGGAAAATACCCATGAAAAGGCCCCACCTTTTTGGGGGTATCCATCTGAAAAGAATGCTGCACCCCGGAGACCAACCCATCGATAAAAAAAGTGCATTCGTCCCCCAAAACAAAGAGAACAGCACCATGTTTTTTGACAGTCCAAATCCGATATTAGCGGCCGTAGAGCCTATGGCACCCCAAAACATCAACATTTTCGGGTTAAAACGGTCTCCCAAAAAACCCATTATAAATTGGCCGATTCCATAGCTCAAAGTGTAGATTGTAAACAATATGCCGAATTCGCTGTTTGTGAGGCAATACTCCTCCATTATGTATTTTGCGGCTGTTCCGAGATTGTAGTGTGATGCATAATAGAAAGCATACAAAACAATCATGGTAAAGAATACTTTTAATTGAACAGGGTGGTATACTTCTGTTCTTATAATATTGTTATAATTCTTTTCCATTGGGCTTTATTTTCTTTCAGTAGCCGAGATCTTCGTTGATCAGAAATACGGTGATAGGATTTCCACCCGGCTGGCGGTTGATTATGAGTGTAGCCATGCAAATACGATCAGGGGAAGTACAGTTCATGCATTTTCCGGTTCTCGCACAAGGTGTATCCAGATTTAGACGTCTGGCATTGGCAGGGCATGCTACGTTTTTTATTCTGATTATTGCTTCCTCGGTATTTTTGGTGATCTTATTGGTCCCCGCTACCAGAAAGACCTTGTCGTGTCCATAAAGCATGCCGGAAATTCGATTAGCCGTGCCATCGATGTTTACCAGGCTTCCTTCTTCGGTAATCGCATTTGTTCCGGCTAAATAAACATCTGCAGATGCGGCTGCCGTCACTATTCTTTTTCTGCTTTCGGCGGGGGACGCATGCCAGTGCCAATAGACGGGGTTCCCGCGTGCCTTTAAAGCTTCGTAAAGCCCCAGTTCCTCTATCGTGATTGAGCCTCCAAATCCAACCGTTTCCGAAGGGTCAATGAAAGAAAGTATGGATTCTTTCGCTTCATTACGGTTTTCAAATAGGATAGCGCCAAATCCGTTTCGTTTTAAATTCTCTATGGTGGCTGTGATTATTTTCGCATCCATTAAGTGCACCTCCTGATTCAGTTTATACTACAATCCGATGATTAGGGAAGCAAGGGCAAAATATGTGATTACCGAGATCATATCTGTCAGCGAAGCGATCGTAGGGCTTGCCATAATTGCCGGATCGATGCCGATTCTTTTTGCTACCATAGGCAGCATGCCTCCTATAGTTTTAGCGGCTGTTATTATGATCAGCAAAGAGCAACAGACTGTAAGAGCGATTAAAGGGGGCTCATTGTCTATTAGTATTATCTTCGTGAAATTTAGCAGGCTTAAGGCCAGCCCGATCAGAAAGCTTACCTTGAATTCCTTCCAAAACACCTTGCCTGCGTCCTTTAAGCATATGTCGCCTACAGCCATCCCCCTTATAACCAATGTGGCGGATTGGGATCCTGAATTTCCGCCGGTACCCATCAGCATCGGAAGATATACGGCAAGGACAATGGTTCCCGATAGGACATTTTCAAATTTACTGATGATTAAACCGGTAATCATAGCCGAGATCATCAGATAAAGCAGCCAGGGGAATCGATTTCTTACATGTTTTAGAACTTTGGTATCAAGGTATTCCACCGGCGAGGCAGCTACTCCGGCCATCTTATGAAAGTCCTCTGTAGTTTCCTCATCTATGATAGCCAATATATCATCTACGGTAATAATACCCACAAGGCGGTTTGCGTTATCTAC
>CAZHBR010000089.1:0-6818 GCA_964530755.1 uncultured Oscillospiraceae bacterium
TTGCAGGGGCGGCAATTGTTTTTTATTCTTGTCACATCCATCGCGGTTTTAATTGCTTTGATTTATATTGCCAGGATAAAGGGACAGGGGAACAAATGCATGTCTCTTTCTCTTTCTTTAATTGCGGGAGGCGGATTGGGAAATCTGGCCGACAGGATATGTCAGGGCTGCGTAGTGGATTTTCTTGATTTTCGTGTGTTTCCTATTTTTAATGTGGCGGACATGGCTATAACCTTCGGTTGCGGAATTTTGTTTTTATGTCTTTTAAAAACCGGCAAATCCGATGCATAGGGAATAAAAAGTGAACAAAACATATTCATTCTTAATTGAAGACGAAGACAGTGGACGGCGCATCGATGCCGTTCTTGCAGATTTAATGGAGGATGTTTCAAGAAGCAGTATCCAGAAACTGATCGAAGAAGGGGCGGTAACGATGAACGAAGCCCCTGTTAAGCTGAAAAGGCAGCGGCTGAAAGAAGGAGATCTTATAAAGATCACCCTTAGGGAAGAGGAACGGTTTACTGTGGAGCCGGAGGATATACCTCTTGATGTAATATATGAGGATGAGGATATCATGGTTGTAAATAAACCGGAAGGCATGGTGGTACATCCGGCAGTCGGAAATATAAAAGGAACGTTGGTAAATGCGATTTTGTATCATTGCGAGGGCCGGCTTTCGCTAATAAACGGCGATATAAGGCAGGGTATAGTACATCGATTAGATAAAAATACGAGCGGGTTGCTGGTAGTTGCGAAAACAGATACCGCACATATCGCTTTAGTTGATCAGTTTGCATCCCGCTCGGTTAAAAGAATTTACAAGGGGATTGTTTATGGATATCCAAAAAAGGAAAGCGGCATCGTAAATGCATCAATAGGTAGAGATCCGGGAAATCGCCTGAGGATGGCTGTATTGGAAGGCGGGGGAAGGATTGCGATCACCCGCTATCGGGTTCTGGAGAGGCTCAGGGGTTTTTCATTGATTGAGGCCGGACTTGAGACGGGAAGGACCCATCAGATCCGCGTTCATATGGCGTATATCGGACATCCGCTTTTGGGGGATGCTTTATATGGCCCGAAAAAACAGCGTTTCAACGTGAAAGGGCAGATGCTTCATGCAGAAACGATTGGTTTTATTCATCCATCCACCGGGCAATATATGCAGTTTGACAGCCCTCTGCCGGGGTCGTTTTGTAAACTTTTAAAACACTTAAAACAGTGATAAAATCCTTGTAAGCGGTGTCCGACAGCTTCATCCTGCAATGTGTTTTTTGGGGTAGCACTTTTTGCCGGGATCGAAGAAACTCGGGCACTAACCGTCAGATCACTAACCTACTATATGTTTTATGTATTCAAGGCAATCTTCACAGACGACAGCATTCTTAAAGCAGATGCTGCCTTGCTTTCCGCAAAGGGAGCACTCGTATCGTAAAGGTCCATCCCCGTCGGATTGTTTTATATGTTTGCCTGTTTTATTCATATTTTTTTCCTCTTTCTAAAGCATTTTACATTACAGGATGTTTAAGTATAGTTTAAGATATTGGTTTCAAAATTTCAACCAATATTTTACATATTGTAATAATTAACACAATAAATGTAATTACTGCAGCAATATAGTAATATTATGGAAGAAGAGTCATGCTCTCCCCGAGTTTCGGATCCACGAATATCGTTTTATTATTTGTGTAAGTGACCATACCCGGTTTCCCTCCTGGGATTTTTTTCACGTATTTTACCTGCGTCACATCTACCGGAACATTTTCCGAGTATCTTGCTTTGCTGTAAAAGGCAGCTAAACTTGCCGCCGCCAGGACGGAATCTTTTGGAACCTGCTTGCCTTCAGTAAAAAGTATGACGTGAGAACCGGGTATATCCTTTACGTGAAACCACAGATCTTCTTTATTTGCCGTCTTGAACGTCAGGTTATCGTTATCCTTGTTATTCCTTCCCGCAAGTATTCGATAACCCTGGTCGCTTATAAATTTATGCGGCGTATGTTTGGTTTTCGGAGGTCTCATTTTGTCCTTTTTACCCGACGGGAAGCCATTTTCCCGCAGTTCATTTCGAAGATCTTCTATATCCGCGACAGAATCTGCATTTTGTGCAAAGGTCAGGACCGACTCTAAATAGCCGATGGTTTTATCAGTTTCTTTTAATTGAATGTCCTTTTCGCGCAGCGCAGTCTTTGCTTTCGCATAGCGTTTAAAATATCGCTGTGCGTTTTCCGAAGGTGAATAGCGAGGGTCCAAAGGAATATTTATCATTTTATTGTCGTAGTAGTTCAATAAATGTGCATTGGTGAGACCTGATGATAGCTCATGGAGGTGTGCAGTTATTAGTTCACCGTAAAGCCGGTCGGTTTCAAATTCTCCTGCCTTGAGCAGGTCCTCCGCCAGCCGTTGTTTTTTTAGATATAGCCTGTCAAGGGAACCCTGTATGCTGCGGCATAAATTTTGGGATTTTTGTTTAATCCTGTTTGAATCGGTCTTGTTTGAATAGTAATAGTCTGTCGCTTCATTTGGTCCGCAAAAACGTAATTCTTCGTAAAAACCCGATTTTGATTCCTGGGGGAATATGTGAAAATCTACAGGGGTTCGATCCTTGTTAAGGTAAACTACCGGATCTGTGCATTTTTGCAGTATGGAAGCGGATATTTGCATTAAAATCGGAAACAGTTCAGCAGCGGTGAGATGTTTAGCATCCTTTCCAAAGCGCAACGCAGCCAGATTGCATATTTCCCTTGCGGTGGAGGGGCTTAAGCCCTGGATCCGATTAACAAGAATGTCAGATGGCAAACGGTTGTCAGCATCTATTAAAAAATCATCCAGTTCTTCTATTGTCAGATTATAAAGGCAGATTTTCCCGTGCCCGGGCGGAGCCATATATTTTACCCCGGGCAAAAGCTGGCGGTGGCGGTTTTTATCAGATGTGATCCTTTTAATGCTGTCAAGAATCATCAAGGATGCGGCATCAACCGCAGTTATATTGCTGTGCTTGCCCATTATTTCTATTATTAATTGCTTTTTCGTTGAAAAGCCAAGCTCATCGTAATGGTCGACCGAAAGTATAATGATCCGTTCCGAATCTACCTGGCTGATCTTTGCAATGCGACCTCCTTGAAAGTGCTTTCTAAGCAGCATGCAAAAGGCAGTGGGATTTCTGGGATTGGTTGATTCTGATGCTGTAAGATGCATTCTGGCGTAGTTGCCGTTTGCTGAAACGTACAGAAGGTGTTTTCTTTTATTTGCATGAATGTGCAGCACAAGCCCGTCTTTTTCCGGCTGATAAATTTTTTCTATCCTGCCTCCCGACAGGATATCATCAAGTTGTAGGGCAATTGCTCCTGCCACGAGTCCGTCATAGCCCAAAGCGTTTTTCTCCTTATTGCGCATTATTGTAAACGAATGTATAATGATCTAATGATATCATGAACAATTGCAAATGGAAATATAAACATCCGGGGAGGAAGCATGATAAAAAGTATGACAGGCTTCGGAAGAAGCGAATACAGCGATGGGAAACGAAACATACTTGTTGAAATTAAATCTGTGAATCACCGCTATTGCGATATCTCGATCAGAATGCAAAGGAGGTACTCTTTTGCCGAAGAAAGCCTAAGAAGCCTTGTTAAGGGCGTAGCAAAAAGAGGGAAGATAGATATATCTGTTTCTGTGGAAAATGTGGCAAAGGAGGATGTCAGGATCAAACTTAATACTTCAGTGGCTAAGCAGTATTACGATAATTTACTTGATTTAAAAGATTATTTTTCCCTTTCGGGAGACATTACGCTTCCGTATTTGGCAGCATTACCGGATGTGATAAATGCAATGCCCGATGTGGAAAACGAGCAGGAGTTTTTTAGCTGCCTCTCAATTCCCGTAAAAAAAGCTGTAGATGATCTTGACCGGATGAGAATTGCAGAGGGAGCCAAATTGGCTTCAGATATCAAGCAAAGAGGTGAGATGATCCAAAGCAGGCTTAAAAGAATTGAAAAACGATCACCCGCCATTGTCCTTGAATATGCCGATAAAATGAAGGAAAGGATTAAGGATCTTTTAGCGGGAGATGTGGAGATCCCCGAGGACAGAATTTTATTGGAGGCGGCTATTTTTGCTGATAAAAGCAATATCACCGAGGAATTGGTGCGGCTGGACAGTCATATTCAGCAAATGAATTATATCATAAATGAAAGCACCGAGCCCGATGGCAGGAGATTGGATTTTCTTGTTCAGGAGATGAACAGGGAGGCTAATACAATCGGATCCAAATCCGGCGATATAGAGATAACGAATTTGACAGTTGAAATTAAAAGTGAGATAGAAAAGATCCGGGAGCAGGTACAAAATATTGAATAACCCTCTTGATTTTTTTTATCAGTTATAATATACTACATTGCCGATACCTGGCAAGAAGGGATTATGTATGAACAAAGGATTGATGTTTGTCGTGTCGGGTCCTTCCGGGGCGGGAAAGGGGACTATATGCAAACAGATCGGCAAAAAGCTTAATATTGAACTATCTGTTTCTATGACAACAAGAGAACCCAGGCCCGGTGAGGTAGAGGGTGAAAGCTATTATTTTGTGGGCCGTGATAGCTTCATGAAGGTGCTGGACGACGGCGGGTTTTTAGAGCACGCCTGCGTCTATGGTAATTATTACGGCACGCCGAAGGAAAAAGTGGTCAGCAGTCTTAAAAAGGGGCTTGATGTCGTTTTGGAAATAGACATCCAGGGAGCGCTCCAGGTTCGCAATTCTTATCCGAAAGCAATATTTATATTTATCCTTCCCCCTTCCATGGGCGAGCTTCGGAAAAGGATAACCGGCAGGGGATCGGAAAGTGAGGAGGCTATAAACATCAGGATGGCGGAAGCGTTGAAAGAGGTTTCCTATATCGATAAATACAATTATTGCATCGTCAACGATGATTTAGATGAAGCCGTAGAACGGGTTGCCGCTGTTATCAAGGCAGAGCATTCGAGGGTTTCAGAAAACATTTATGAGCTAATTGAAGGATATTTTAATGATCTATGATGCAAAGGAGGATATAGTATCATGTTAGAACCGTCAATAAGGCTGATGAAACAAAAAGCGGACAGCAGATACACACTGGCTATCATGGCGGCTAAAAGGGCTAGGGATATTATTGAAGGTAAGCCCAGATTGATCGATACTGATATTGAAAAACCCATATCCATAGCCGTTTCAGAAATAGCCCAGGATTATATAACCTACAAAAGGGAGGAAAAATAAGAGGGAAGCAGGGCGTAGCGTGCCAACCACCCAGGTGGTTGGCTTTTTACGGAGAATTAAATGGTGACTGTATATGACAGGACGATAAGGCTTATAGGCAGAAAGGCCGTTGACCTTTTAAGGCAAAAAAAAGTTTTGGTAGCGGGAATTGGGGGCGTTGGAGGCATAGCTGCCGAGGCCCTGGTCCGGGCCGGTATTGGCGTTACGGGTATCGCGGATTATGATCGCGTGGATGTTACAAACATAAATCGTCAGATAATCGCTTTAGGAAGCACGGTCGGTAAATTGAAAGTCGATGTGATGAAGGAGCGTCTGGCCGATATTAATCCCGCAACCCGTGTCATCACATTTCCGAAAAAAATTTCTAATGATACTATCGGTGAAATTTTTGAATATCCCTGGGACTATATAGTGGATGCGATCGATGATATTTCCGCAAAGATATTATTGGTAGAGGAATCTGAAAAGCGCGGAATTCCCATTGTATCCTCGATGGGTACAGCCAATCATTTAGACCCGGCAAGGCTCAGGATAGTGAACATAAGTGAAACGCACACCTGTCCGCTGGCGCGCCGAATTCGCAAAGAGGCGGTGCGTAGGGGGATGGGTGATTTTAAGGTTTTGTTTTCTTCTGAAAAGCCTGAAGCAGCGGCTGAACGTGAAGGCGATTCAGAACAAGCCAGCATAATCTTTGTTCCGGCGGTTGCCGGGCTTTTGATAGCTTATGAGGTGGTAAAAGAATTTATATGAGTTGGTGCAATTATTTTTCCCTCATAATTGTCTATATTATATAGGCATCGTGTTTTAATGAGGGGCACCATGAAAACTACCGGGATGTGCACAAATAGAAAGCAGCATTTTATAATAGTGACGAGAAAGGGAATTACTAAGCTGAAAACTGACAACATCAATTATTTTGAAAAGGATCTTCGCCTGGTTCATGTTCATACAGACGGTGGGATATACAGCTTTTACGAAAGTTTTAAAAACCTTGTAAAGAAAATTGACGACAGGTTTTGTCGCTGTCATAACAGCTACATAGTGAATCTGGATAAGGTTATTCAGGTTGAGAGATACAATACCCATTTAGTAAATGGGGAAACGGTGCCGGTCAGTCAGCGCTTTTATGCTTCGACGCGATATTGTTACTTAAGGAATTAAAAGCCCTTACGGTATTTGCTCAAACAGGACAGCTATGATAATTTTCTTGCTATTTTTTTTGTGTTATAGTATAGTATTTGTGGCCTTTCGAAATGAGTCGAGGGTTAAATAACACACATCCTGTTTTCGATAAACCGGTGCCGTAACTGGCTGTTTTTAAGCAGGGTGGAGGGATAAAACCGGAGGTAATAAATATGGCAATTGTATCAATGAAGCAACTATTGGAAGCAGGGGTTCACTTTGGACATCAGACAAGAAGATGGAACCCCAAGATGGCGCCGTACATCTTTACAGAAAGAAACGGCATATACATTATCGATCTGCAAAAAACAGTTAAAAAAATCGAAGAAGCCTATAATTTCATAAAAGAGGTAACAGAAGCGGGCCGGCCCATACTTTTTATAGGC
>CAZHBR010000090.1:0-2903 GCA_964530755.1 uncultured Oscillospiraceae bacterium
AATTGTTTATGAGCCTGAATTATCGACTAATACTGCGCATAACGGGAATAGTAGCAGTGATACTTGGAATATCAATGGTGCCATCGATAATAGTTTCCCTTATATATAGGGAGGACAATGCTGCCTTGTCCTTTATCGCAACAGCCCTCCCTGTCTCCGCTGCCGGTCTGCTTTTATTTATTTACAGTAAACCCCAGTCTAATATAGTCAGAATAAGAGACGGTATGTTGATAGTGGGAATGAGCTGGATTACAGCTACCGTTTTAGGCGCCTTGCCCTACATTATATCTGAATCTGTTCCGAATTTTGCTTATGCACTTTTCGAATGCGCCTCGGGCTTCAGCACAACCGGCGCCACTATACTGACGGATATTGAAAGTCTGCCTAAAAGCATCCTTTTTTGGAGGGCTTTTACCCACTGGCTGGGGGGCATGGGCATACTCATCTTCGCCATCGCACTTTTGCCCTCCCTGGGCATAGGCGGATTTAGAATAGCCAAATCCGAATACCCCGGTCCAACCTTCGATAAGTTAACACCCAAGATTTCAGATTCGGCTAAAATACTTTACACCCTATATATCGGCATGACCGCGGCAGAAACTCTCCTCCTTTTACTGGGAAACATGAATATTTATGATGCACTGACCCATTCGCTAAGCACGGTGGCTACAGGAGGATTTTCTAATTACAGCGACAGCATTGCACATTTTGGCAGCCTGTATATTGAATTAATCGTGGGATTATTCATGATAATGGGCGGAATAAATTTTACGCTATACTACATGATGCTCAGCGGTAAATGGAAAGATTTTTTCAAAGATGAAGAGCTTCGCATCTATTTTTTTATCATAGCCGCAGCCACAGTGCTCATTTTATGCATCTTATGGTTTTCACATTCCCAAGTTTCACTGTGCATGGGGCTTCGCCACAGCTTTTTTCAGGTTGCCTCCGCAATAACGACAACCGGATTCACAATCGTCGACTACAACGTGTGGCCGCCGGCGGCGAAATTCATCTTATTCACTTTGATGCTGACAGGAGGATGCTCTGCCTCGACAAGCGGCGCTGTAAAAGTTGTCAGAGCGATAATCCTGTTTAAATTGATAAAAAGAGGCTTTCACCGAAGGCTTCATCCAAATGCAGTGCTTCCGATTAAACTAGGAGGACGAAATGTTTCCTCCGATACCATATCGGGAATCGTCAGTTTCCTGTTCTTGTATATGATGCTTTTTTTAGCCGGAACCTTCATAGTGTCGTTAGAAAATGTAGATATAATTACTGCAGCAGGCTCCGTTGCAGCCTGTTTGGGAAATGCGGGACCCGGATTCGAACTGGTAGGGCCTATGTCAAATTACAGCCTCTATTCCGGATGGACTACGATATTTCTTTCCGTCTACATGATAGCAGGACGGCTTGAGCTTTTTACGATCTTGCTGCTTTTGACCCCTTCTTTCTGGAACCCCGATCGTTAAAAACGGATGATATAGGTACGAAATTAATTTCCGCCTTATTTACATCTACGGACTCGACTTTTACGCGAACTCTCTGGCCCAAAGCGTAAATATTGCGGCCGGTTTCTCCTATGAGACGATGCTTTTCACCGTCAAAACTATAATAGTCATCCTCTAATGACTCAAGACGGACTGCTCCTTCGATAGTTCTGCCTATATCGACGAAAAAACCAAAAGAGGCTACACCGCTTATAATGCCCTCGTATTGTTCTCCCAGGTAATTGATCATGTACTGGGCTTTTTTTAATTTTTCCACATCCCTCACTAGATCGTCCGCCCTGCGTTCTGTGACAGACGATGATATTGAGGCCTCCTGAGCAAATTTTCTGAGGGTTTTTAAGCGTGATCCATAGGTGCTCCCTTTAAGCATTGTCTTGATTACCCTGTGAATAAAAAGGTCGGGATATCTCCTTATAGGAGCTGTAAAATGGCAATAAAATGCTGTTCCAAGTCCAAAATGGCCAAGGCATTTCGTGTCATAAAAAGCCTTTTTCATCGAACGAAGCATGAGGGTATTGACGACGTGCTCCTCCATTTTGCCGTCCACCTGTACCAGTATATCATTCAACATCCGGGGATGAATATTGTTTATGTTCCCTTTAATTCTTAAGCCCAGGCTTTGAATGAAACGCTGGAATTCTTCGATCTTCTGCAAGTCGGGCTTTTCATGAACGCGAAAAATAAAAGGAATATCCATATGCTTATAATGTTCCGCAACAGTCTCGTTTGCTGCGATCATGAATTCCTCGATAATGTGGTTAGCTGTCCTTCTTTCTGCCACATCCACTGAAATCGGTATCCCGTCTTCATCTACCGTAATACGGGCTTCATCGATATCGAAATCCAGACTTCCCCGACTGCGCCGTTTTGCCCTCAATATCTTTGCAAGATCCCCCATTTGATAAAGATCGGTGAGAATCCCCTCATAGCGCTTTAGCAACCTTTCATCGCGATGCTCAAGTATATCCGATACATCCGTATATACAAGCCGTTCATCGGAATTTATTACGCTTTCGTAAACATCATGGCACCGCACTGTGCCTTTATCATCTATCTCCATATCCACTGAAAGGGTCAATCGATCTTCTTTTGGATTCAAACTGCAGATACCGTTTGACAATTCCTTCGGTAGCATCGGAATAACTCTGTCCGGCAAATATACGCTAGTGCCTCTTCTCATAGCTTCTTTGTCCAAATGCCGGCCCTCTTTGACATAGTGACTGACATCTGCGATATGGACACCTAAAAGATAATTGCCGTTTTTAAGTTTCTCTATGGAAACAGCATCATCGAAATCCCTGGCATCGGCACCGTCTATGGTAAAAATGCTTTTATCGCGCAGGTCTCTTCTGCCCCTATAATCAACCGAGGACACCGAACCGGGACAGGAAA
>CAZHBR010000090.1:2913-6764 GCA_964530755.1 uncultured Oscillospiraceae bacterium
GAAAATTCTCTCTGATCGTATGGGCTCTTATCAAAGCCCGGATTTCACCGCCTGGTTCATCCTTACGGCTGATGATCTCTGTAACCTTCCCTAAAGCCGGCTGAAAAGAGGCAGGCCAGCGAATGATTTTAACGACAACTTTGTCGCCTGATCGGGCACCCCTGTGGTTTTGTTTTTGCACGAGAACCGTTTCCCCCTGCTTGCCGGTTTCAGGCAGCACATATGCATCGGCCCCTTTTTTCCGGAACGTACCCACGATTTCTTTGCCCGATCTGGATAACACCCTTTCAATTCGGCCCTCCACATTCTGCCCTGTCGGACCGGGACCCAATATTCGCACGGAAACGGAATCGCCATCCATGGCAGTGGACATATCTGTTGAAGATATGAACACATCCCCGCCTCCGGCAATATCCTTATCATCCAGGCTTACAAAGCCGTATCCCCGCCTATTTTTTGATAATACTCCGGAAAAAGTACGCCCCTTCCTCGCCATAAACTCAACCTCTTCTCTTTGGATTTGCTATTAGTGTATCATAATATTTCAGATTATTGCACCTTTCGCTATGATAAAAATTTCCTGCATGGAAACAATATATCTATAACCGAATCAATCAAAAAAGGAGGCGCGACATGAAAGTTAAGGATTTGATGTCTACGGCGATTATTCGGGTTCACCCGGAAACTTCCATTGAACAGGTGGCAAAGCAGCTGCGTCAGGGTGATGTGGGAGCCGTACCTGTGTGCGATGATCAGGATCGGGTTGTAGGCATAGTCACAGACCGTGATATCGTGATCAGGGCTTTATCGGATACGGGAGCAGAAAAACCAAAAAAAGCCCAGGACATCATGACAAAAAACCCGGTGTTGGCCGGCCCCGAAATGAATGTGCATGAGGCTGCGTTAATGATGGCCAAAAATCAAATAAGACGCCTGCCTGTATCTGAGTCAAATCGCTTATCAGGCATGCTTTCAATGGCCGATTTGGCCAGAAAAAGCATTTACGTTGATGAGGCCGGCGATGCACTTTCTGCAATTTCAAAGCCCGGAACCCTGACCTGATTCTAGAAAAGAAAGACAACTGATGATCAGCTGTCTTTCTTTTGCCTATCGATTTAGATTGTCGATGTTCCTGTTTGTTGTGTTGTTGGGGAGCGTATTATTGTTATTTACTCCGTCACGATTGTTCACACCGGGATTTGTCAGGCCATTTGTGCCGGTCCCGTCATGTGGGTAATTGGTTCCGTGATCAGTGACGTTATTTGTCCTATATTGATCAAAGGTCCCGTCATATCTGGCACATCCCGAAAACATCAGCAAAGCTAAAACCAATAGAAAGATTAGATAGATTCCTTTATGCTTCATGCTTTCATCTCCTCTCTTTCATGCCTTATTATCTGCATTCTATTTTATTTAAGACATAATAAAAAAAGGAAACTTTTATATCGAACGATATAAACAGTTTCCTGTAATTGTAATTTTTTTGTTTTACATCAAACCGCCGATTTTAAGAAAAAGAGGTGCAAAAACCAAAGCGACAATTGTCATCAACTTTATCAGTATGTTAATCGAGGGACCGGAGGTATCCTTAAAAGGATCTCCGACCGTATCGCCGACAACCGCGGCTTTATGAGTTTCGCTGCCTTTTCCTCCGAAATGCCCTTCTTCGATATACTTTTTAGCGTTATCCCAGGCGCCTCCGGCGTTAGCCATCATTATGGCCACCAATACACCTGCCGACAGGGATCCGGCCAGCATACCGCCAAGAGCCTCGACACCCATAACGATGCCAACAGCAAGCGGAGCTATGATAGCTAATAAACCTGGAGCCATCATTTCCTTTAGCGCAGCTTTTGTGCTTATGTCTACACATCTTGCATAATCGGGTTTAGAACTTCCCTCCATTATGCCTCTGTCCTCACGGAATTGCCTTCTTACCTCTTCAATCATTTGATTCGCCGCTTTTCCTACTGAGTTCATAGTCATCGCGGAAAAGAGGAAGGGCAGCATTGCTCCTATAAACAGCCCCGCTATGACCATTGGATTAAGAAGACTTATATTTGACAGTCCCGCAACCTGAGAATATGACGCAAACAAAGCTAAAGCAGTCAGCGCAGCGGATCCTATAGCAAAACCTTTTCCGATGGCCGCTGTAGTATTTCCTACGGCATCCAATTTATCTGTAATTTTCCTCACATCTTTTGGCATCTCCGCCATTTCGGCGATTCCCCCTGCATTATCGGAAACAGGTCCGTAAGCATCCACCGCTACCACCATACCCGTTGTAGAAAGCATTCCGACGGCAGCCAGCGCTATACCGTAGAGTCCGGCAAACGCATTGGCAACCAAAATACCTGCCACGATGCATATTATAGGCCATACGGTGGAAAGCATACCCACCCCAAAGCCGCTTATAATAGTCGTTGCAGGTCCTGTTTGACTTTGCTCTGCTATTTTCTTTACATGCTTGAAATCCCCGGAAGTATAAATTTCAGTTATTTTTCCAATGGCGATACCTACTATAAGTCCGGATATAATTGCGACTGCGCAATTATAATTATCAAAAAATATTTTGCTCATAATGACAGATGCGATGACAACTATTGCACCGCTTATATAAGTCCCGGCATTCAAAGCGGAAGCGGGATTTCCCCCCTCCTTGCCCCTTACCATCATAACACCAAGTATAGAGGCCAATATGCCGATGGCGGAAAGAAGCAGGGGAAAAACGGATCCCGACAGAGGGTCCAACATAAATGTATCTCCGATTTTCGGTGTAATCGCAGGGATAATGACAGCCAGGGTAACAGCCGAAATTATCGAACCCACATACGATTCAAACAGATCCGACCCCATACCGGCAACATCGCCCACATTATCGCCCACGTTATCTGCTATTACAGCCGGATTTCGCGGGTCATCCTCGGGAATCCCCGCTTCTACCTTCCCCACAAGATCCGCCCCGATGTCAGCCGCCTTCGTATATATGCCGCCCCCGACCCTGCCAAAAAGCGCCATAGAAGAGGCTCCAAGACCGAACCCCGTAATCACAGATGCGGAATCAACGCCTAAAATCACAAAAATAACACCTAAACCGAACAAGCCCAGACCGACTACACAAAGCCCCATAACCGCGCCGCTGCGAAAGGCTATTTTTAGCGCCTTGCTCATACCCGCCTCCTGTGCGGCAAATGCTGTTCTGACATTACCTTTAGTCGCGACTTTCATACCGAAGAATCCTGCAAGCACAGAGAAGAGTGCCCCGAATATATACAGAACTGCAGTAACCCAATTGATGAAAAAGCCAAGAATCAGAAACAGTATTGCAATTACAACAGCCATGGCCTTATATTCTCTTTTCAAAAAAGCCATAGCGCCGATTCGAATGAAACCGGCTATTTCCCTCATTCGGTCCGTACCCTCTTCTGCCTTACTTATCCACGCGGATAAAGCATAAGCAACCACTAAAGCGAGCACGGCACTAACCGGTGCGACATATGCTAAAGCGCTCATTTTATTTACAGCCCCCTCCTTTTTTTCACAGAACTAAGAGGCGCTTTCAGCACCTCTTAGTGTACCTGTCCTTGTATAAAAATTAAAATATTGATCCTTATTCGATTGCTACCAACAGCAGCGAACACAATATAAAGCAGATTGCCCCGCCTATACTGATTTTACTCAGTATCGCCTCATAGCCCCTGCTCTTCTTTTTTCCAAAAAGCTGTTCGGCGCCGCCACCGATAGCTCCCGATAAGCCCGCGCTTTTTCCGGATTGAAGAAGGATGCTGGCTATTAAAACAAGGCTCGACAGTGCAAGTATTATCATTAAGGCTGTTCTCACCTTAGCACCT
>CAZHBR010000091.1:0-3119 GCA_964530755.1 uncultured Oscillospiraceae bacterium
AAACCTTGACGCTCCTCAGCGTCGCCTGAGAAACCGGTTCTGATATATCTCCGCCGGGAGGCGATACCGCCCCTATGGCTGAAAGAGCACCCTCTCTTCCATCCTTCCCTAAAGCTATTATCCTGCCTGCCCTTTCATAGAACTGCGCCAGCCTGGATGCAAGATAAGCCGGATATCCCTCTTCACCGGGCATTTCCTCTAATCGGCCCGACATCTCTCTTAGCGCCTCAGCCCAACGGGACGTTGAATCCGCCATCAGTGCCACGGAATAACCCATATCCCTGTAAAATTCCGCGATGGTGATACCCGTATAAATCGACGCTTCCCGCGCCGCCACAGGCATATCGGACGTATTAGCTATGAGCACCGTTCTTTTCATCAGAGGCTCTCCCGATTTCGGATCCTTAAGCTCTGGAAATTCCATCAAAACGTCCGTCATCTCGTTACCCCGCTCACCGCAGCCTATATAGACGACAACGTCGGCTTCCGCCCATTTTGCCAGCTGATGCTGAACAACGGTCTTACCGCTACCAAAAGGTCCGGGAACGGCGGCCACTCCTCCCTTTGCAATGGGAAATAAAGTGTCTATAACCCTTTGCCCGGTTAAAAGAGGTATCTCAGGCACCAGCTTTTCTTTAAAGGGCCTGCCTTTTCTCACGGGCCACTTCTGCATCATCGTTATATTTTCTTGGCTTCCTGCGGGTGTTTCGACAATGCAAATTGTCTCTTCAACGGTGAAGTCTCCCGTTTTAATCTCTTTCACCACCCCTTTAATGCCGGGAGGTACCATGATCTTCAACGTGACGATTATAGTTTCCGGTACGGTTCCAAGAATGTCACCCTCCTCCACTTCATCGCCCACATTAACAGTTGGGGTAAAGCTCCATTTTTTATCACGGTTTAGCGGTTTTGCATCTACCCCTCTAGTTATGTTGGATCCTGAAATTTTAAGCAGCTCTGTTAAGGGTCGCTGTATGCCGTCATAGATGCTTTCAATCATACCCGGCCCTAACTCCACCGATAACGGAGCCCCGGTAGTCACAACTTTTGTCCCGGGACCCAGGCCTGCAGTTTCTTCATATACCTGTATCGATGCAAGGCCCTCTCTCATTTCGATGATTTCACCTATCAGACCCTGGTCTCCTACCCGGACCACGTCGAACATATCCGCATCCTGCATGCCTTCCGCCACCACCAGGGGCCCGGAGACCTTTACTATCTTTCCTTGATTCACTTTTTGAGTCACCTGCCTTTTCCTGTTTAATCATTGCCAAATAGAATGTCGGCGCCAACGGCACGCTCCACGGCCTTCTTGAGATTGGCAATCCCTATTCCGAAGGTTCCGTCTATGCCCGGGATGGGAATGATCGCCGGCATGCGCACATCCTTATACTTTTCAATATCCTGTTTTATATCTTTACACAGCTTTTCTGTGATATATATGATCGCATAAGAATCCCCCGCTATCCGGTTCAGGGTCTCCTTTGCAGCGTCTTTATCCTGACAGGGAAAAACATCAAGGCCCACCGCTTTGAAGCCCAGGACACTTTCCCTTTCACCGATTACACCGATCTTATACATAAGTTTCCCTAAGCCTTTCTGCCATCATTTCCCTCGATAATCCCTGCTTTAAGCCCGTCATGGCAATGCGTACAGTCTTAATTTCCGCTTCCTTGGCAATCAGATAGGCAGCCAAGGGCTCTATGCCGAAGAAGACATATTTTGCTTCTTTTGCATATTGCATCAGCCTGTTATCGCACAGCCTTTCAAGATCGGTAAAGCTTCCCTGCTCTCTTATGGCCATTGCCCCTGTCCCCATAGGATCATCCAGGCCGAAGGGGATCAGGCGATCCGCAAATTGCTCAAAGGGTTCATCGAAATTTGCCGTAAATAACTTGTCTTGAATCCGTCCCCCGGGAATGAATACCTGAGTGAAAACATCCCAGGTTTTTTTCATTTGGCGAAGTCGCACGAATGTTTTAAGATTGATTATATCGATCAGCAATTTAACATAACCGATGATATAATTGTTTCCCGCCCGGGCCGCAGCCTCGCTCATTTCCGTATAGCAATATTTATCTAAAATGAAATCAATTTGCTGTGGGTTGTTCGTACGGGCATATACGTCCAGCACCTCCAGCACTCCCTCGCGCATCCCGCTTGTCATCTCGACAAAATCCCGATCCCTGTAAGCATCCGTCAGTTTTGCAGAAGCGATGGTGCCCACATCCATAAGGAAAGGTGAAGGATCGGCTTTTGTCAATTCCGCTTTCACCAGAACCTTCAGATTATGATAGTCATAAGGGAACAGGAAAACGTAAAGCTCCTCCTCATCGGGCGCAATGCTGCGAATAAAGGAATATGTTTTTTTAATCTCCTCGGAAAGTAGCGCTTCTACTTCCATAGTCTCTGCTGCATCGAGATTCTCGCCGTAATTATGATCGTAAAGAATTTTCAACGCATCCTCCATGGACCGACTATCGACCATGGCTTCAGTATTTTCTTTGGAAAGCAAATTTTTTTCTACGCTTCTTACCACAGAGGAGGCAAACACGTAATCTTTGGTCTTGCCTGCGTTTTCCATCCTCGTTCCTCCCGTTTATTCAAATAATATAGTTGCAACTTCAGGTGTAACTGTCTCTTTGACGGAGTTCAGTATTGTCTCAAGTGTAGCATCGACTATAACATGACCTTTTCGAAGGATGAATCCACCTTTATTATCGATGGTTTCTTCGGATAGCACCATCCTCTTTCCTTCGGTATTTATGTCTTTTACTACCTTTTGCCCCACGGCTTTTCTGTCTGCTTCATTAAAAAGCAGCTCTCCGTCGTTCATGCCCGTAGATTTTACCGCATCTTTCAGAAACTTTTCATATTTTCCGGCATCCATGCGGGATAATTCTGACAGGGCTTTATCGAAGCACTTGCTGATCGCCTGCTGCTTCGCCGCCAAGGTAAGCTTTCTGGCCTCAAGCTCTGCTACGGAAATTCTTCTTTCCTTGTGAATCACTGAATCCTTTACTGAATTCACCTTCACTTCTTTCTCTATATTTTCCGCTTCCCGCCTGGCTTTCATAAGTACTGCTTCTTTTTCCTTCACAGCCTCGGCCAATATTTCC
>CAZHBR010000091.1:3129-6730 GCA_964530755.1 uncultured Oscillospiraceae bacterium
CGGAAAGGATACGCTCAATAATATTTTCAATGCTCATATTGTCCCACCCTTATCACCGACTTCCCGGCTCATACCTGTACGCCATTTAACATAAGAAATGAGATCAGAAGAGCCAACACTGCATATGTTTCCACCATGGCTGGATAAACCATACCTTTAGCCAGTTCTTCCGGCCTTTTGGATATCAGCATAATACTAGCTGCGGAAGATTTACCCTGGGCTATGCCTGAAAAGATTCCCACAAGGCCCACGGGGATTGCCGATGCGAAAATATATGCACCCTGGGCCATTGTGATATCCACAGGTCCGCCGCTACCTAAAAGAGAGATCTTGGTCATGATCAGGAATGCGACCAAAAGTCCATAAATACCCTGGGTACCGGGAAGAGCCTGCAATATCAAAGTCTGACCGAATTTTTTGGGATCCTCTGATATAACGCCTGCAGCAGCCTGACCGGCAATACCCATACCTATAGCGCTCCCTATGCCTGCGATAGCCGCCATTGCAGCCCCCGCCATTGCAAGAAAAACACCGTTAAACAGCAGATTTTCAAAGATAACGTTCATAGCGTTCATTTAGTTTTCCTCCCTTTGTATATGTACATATTTTGTATTCTCACTGAATGGTTGAAAGGCTTCACCGCCACTGCTATAGAATTTGCCGAAAAACTCCACATATTCAAGTCTGCAGGAGTGTACGAAAGAACCGAGTCCGTTAATAGCAAAATTGTATGTATGGCCGACAACGAAGGCAAAAGTCATCACAAGTACACCTTTTATACCGGAACCGCCAAAGGATCCCATGGTGTTCACCACGCATGCGATAACACTTGAAGCCAGGCCCAGAGCCAAAAGCCTTGAATAGGACAATACATCGGACAAATAGCCGGTTATTCCATACAGGCTGCTGAAGCCGCCGACGATCTTCCCTATTCCTTTTCTGTCTCTTCCTCCTGTCAATAATATACCGACAGCTCCGATAATTGCCATCCACTTCGCCAATACGGGAACTACACCGACAAGCAGCATCGTAGCCCCTATGAGCAGTAAATACCACAGTCCCACATCAAATACTGCATCTAAGGGTCTTCCATCCTTGATGGATAAATAGGCATCAAGCCCCATCCCAAGAAACAGATGAATCCCTCCCAGAATAAAGCAAAATATGAGAAGCTTCATGGGGTCATTTAAAGGATCAAACCAAATTGGCGGTATCGAAATGTCTTTATCAAAGAAGGTCTCTCCGACGACTGCAACGAAATTCCCGAACCACCCGCCGAACATTGCTCCCCAGAAGGCAGTAGATATGCCGCAATAGAAGAACAGCTTTATCATCTGATATTTCATACCTTCAAGCCTGTATTTTTTTAATATGATTCCTGTTACGACAGCCATTGCGATACCGTAACATCCATCTCCGAGCATCATCCCGAAAAATATAGCAAAGGACAATGAAAAGAAGGATGTCGCATCTATGGATCTGGAATCGGGCAAAGCATATAGTTTAGTAATGGCCTCAAAAGGTCCTGAAAACCGCCCGTTAAGCAGCAGCACCGGAGTCTTTTCATCCGGCTTCGGATCGGTTATTTCATAATAGCATTCCCTTTCTTGAAGCAACGCCTTAACCTTATCCTCTGCCTTTTGAGGAATCCAACCATCGAAATAAAATGCCTGATCGGTAACAAGCAGGCGACTTCGTATCATGGCTTTATCCCGCTTCATAATCAAATAATCATGCAGATATTCCAGGTCCTTTTTGCCGCTCTCCTTATCCCTTATAGATTCGATAACCTCTTCTCTTTCTCTATTGAGTTCATCCAGTTTCACATCTATTTCAGCAATGTTTTCATGAGCGGTTCCCGCATATTCTGCAAACTGTACGCGCGTAAAGCCGAAGGCTTTTAAATGTTCATCAATTTTATTTCTTTCCGATTTAAGAATAAAGATAGAAATATAGAACTGCTCTGCATCGCCGTTTACCACATCTACCATGCAGTAGTCGGTTGCCGAAAGCAGCTGCTGCTTTAAAAGATCGGGGCTGGCATCCCTTGGAATCGTACCAAGTACAACATCTACCTCTTTGGTATCGTGAATATGTAAGGGCAGATCGTAGTCCTGCCACGGAGCCAAAGCCATTCGATTTGTTCCCTGCTTGTTTTGTGCCGCCTGTATCAGCGACAGCTTGCTGCACAGATCGCCTATCTCGTTTGCTGATTTCTTTATCCTATCCTCTTCCTCTAATCGCTTCTCAAATTCCGACAGTGCTATCGGAGTCCTCGTACGAAAAAGTGATCCTTTAACAGTCCCATATCTTTCAAGCGCATCGATGGCCAGGACTATTCGATTGATACTTCTATCGTATTCGTCCACGTCGTTTTGATTGCCATCGATTGAAAGCAGATCCTTCCACCCGCCAACCGATTCATCCTCTTCTTGTACAGAAATCTCCACTACTCCCAGCGCCATCAATTCACTTAGAAGCTCGCTTTGTACGGAAGCATGTCCAATCACGGAAAGCTTTTTCATTCTGGCGATAGACATACTATTTCACTATCCTTTCCATGATAACTGAGACTGCACGATCCATGTTAATATCGGCATTGTCCAAAATGACTTTGCAGCTTTTATCAGCTTCTTCCAATATTTCGTTCCGGGCCTTTTCCGCTTCAATCTCCGCTTTATCAAGGGCTGCCCGGTAGAATTTATCTGCCTTGCTGCGGGCCTCTTCCAAAAGCTTGGCCGCCTCCTGCTCTCCTTCCAGCTCGACCTGTTTTATATCTGCGGAAGCCTTGCGTCGAATCTGTTCTGCCTTATCTTCGGCTTCTTTGATTCTTTTAATTTGTTCAAGCGCCATAATACATATCGCCCCCCGTCCACTTGAATTGTCTGATAATTATCAGCGTTATCACTTAAAATATCACTTAATGTTTTAACTGAAAAGACTAACAGATTCGGATAAACCATTTTAAGATAATTGAATAAATTATATCCTACAGCCCTATCAATGTAAACTCTTTTTGATAAGATAGTTAAGAAATTGACAAAAAAGAATGTCCCTCTACACTGTCGGAACATGACTGCAGAATATTCCAATAAGTCGGAATCGTTTTAATATTTGATCTACTCTCCGCAGCATCGAATCTGATCAGAACAAAAGCACCCGCAGTTCACAACATGCACAACCCGGATGTTCAATAAGTGATTGCCTGTGAGCCTACATTAAATTTCTCCCGCCGATAATTGGCGGGAGAAACAGCGAAAGGACATCATAGGTTGCTGAATGTATTTTTTATCCTTATCTTCTCACTCTGTCTTTATGATAATAAGCCTCACTGCCGAAACTCTTTGTCAGAATCTCATAAGTATCCGGTCTGCGATCACGTAGCAAAGGATAAGCCTGACGTGCAAGGCGTATCTGTTCAAAATCGATTTCATGAACCAAAACCTCATCAGTCTTGTCATTTGCCATCGCTTTGATTTTCCCCCAGGGATCCACGAAAAAGCTGCTGCCCAAGTATGGTATGCCATCCTCGACACCTACCCTGTTGCTTACAGCTATCCAAACACCGTTGAGTACCGCATTGGCTTTCTGCATCGTACAG
>CAZHBR010000092.1:0-6681 GCA_964530755.1 uncultured Oscillospiraceae bacterium
TAATGATCATAAAATATGTAAGAAAGCGAGTTGAATACACCGATGCCCAACCGAATTTCGCCGCAAAGAGCCGCCGGTATAGCCCTACAGGCAGTGCCCGGGGAAATAATAGAAATGGAATTGGAAGTTGAAAACGGCAGACTGGTTTATGAAATAGATATCCTGACATCCTTTGGTGTCTATGAGGTTGAAGTTGATGCTTATACAGCAGAGATTCTGGAAATCGAACGGGATTAAAACATCTTAATCGTACACTTTAAACGCTGCGAAAGCAGCGTTTTGTACGTTTTGGGCCTTCATCCTGACAGAAGACTAATCATCTAAGATGAGTATCTAATGCATTCTCAGTATATCTAATGATTTTCAAGGAAAAAAACTATAAACAATCATTATTTATAAATTCAGAATAATCAGGTACTATTGTAAACAGAATAATTCCCCAAATGAAAGGAGGATGAAAAATGGAAGATATAATCATTCAAGGCGGAACTGTAATAGATCCACGAACAGAACAACAAACTACAGCCAACATAGGAATAAAGGATGGCAAAATAACGACTGTTTCCCGGGAAAAACTCTATGGAAAAGAAATAATATCTGCAGAGGGCAAAATAGTGTGCCCCGGATTTGTGGATATTCATTCCCACTTGCATTTTCCACTGTACTTTGCATGGCTTTCTGCAAAACAAGGCATCACCACCTGCCTGTCAGGCAATTGCGGCATATCAAACCATATGCCGATAAAAGGTTTCCTCGATGAAATGGAGGAAAAAGGGTATCCTATAAATTTTGCAACGTTAGTAGGTCATTCATGGAAACTGCGGGAGATGGTCAATTTAAATGACCCTTACGATGCGGCAACCCCCTCACAGGTGAAAGAAATGGTGGGTATTGCAAAACAAGCATTACAGGAGGGAGCATTTGGAATTTCATTCGGACTTGAGTATTCCCCCGGCGCCAACGAGGCAGAAATACTGCCTCTTGTAGATCTCGCTGCAAAATATGATAAATTAGTGCCGATACATATCAGAACCGATGCGCTGGATTTTGCCAAAGGACTCCACGAGGCTATATCGCTTATGGAAAAAACCGGGGCCAAGATTCAAATATCCCATCTGGCCTATCAGTTCGGCGTACATCCTGAAGTGACAGAAATGGCATTGGTTATGATCTCTAATGCTATAAAAAAAGGTTTGCCTTTAATGTGCGATTCCGGTATGTACGAAGCATTTGCAACGTTTATTCAATCGACTGTTTTTGACGAAGGATGGAATGAACGATATAATTGCAAATTATCCGATTTAATGATCTCATCGGGGAAATATACCGGGCAACGATGCACAAAGGAGATTTACGATTATGTACGCAGCGAGAAAAGTGAATCCGATACGGTAGGTACGGCCTTCGTAGGTGTTTTACCGGATTTGGCTTTGGCTATAAAGCATCCGAGCACTATGATTTCTACCGATGCGGGCCTTGCAGAAAACCCGGGTGCCGGACATCCCCAGGATGCAGGAACCTTTCCAAAGGCATTTCAAAAACTCGTCAGGGAGCAGGGCGTCCTGACTATGATGGAGGCAATAAAAAAATCGTCCTGGATGCCTGCAATGCGAATGGGGCTGACCGGTAAGGGATGGATCGGAACCGGAGCCGATGCGGACATAGTCATATTTGACCCAAGAACTATCGCGGACAATGCAAATTATGTCGGATTGGGATGTCCGGATGAACAACCCACCGGTATAGAATATGTAATCGTAAACGGTACAATTATTGTGGCGGATTCCATTGCGCAGGAAGACAATTTACCGGGCAAAATCCTCCGCCAGCCAAATAGAATGTGGAGATTATGATTCTAGTTTTTCAATAATATTTGATGGAGGTTACATATATGGACACAGTTACAAACTATGGATTTATCAGTGTCATTCCGATTCTAATTATTATTGTTTTGGCATTAGTTACAAAAAAGACCTTTGAACCGATGTTAATTGCCACTCTTACGGCATTTATCATTTATGCAAAGGGAAGCTTCTTCAATGAATTTGTTAATGAATTGCTAAACGTGATGGGCGATCCCACCATTGGATGGGTAATACTTGTATGCGGCCTTATGGGGAGCCTTTTGCTTATACTGGAGAAATCCAATGCAGCGGCTGCTTTTGCGGGCATGTTGGACAGGTTTGCAACGACTAGAAAACGCGCGCTGTTTTGCACCTGGTTCCTTGGCATATGCCTTTTTATCGATGATTATTTAAACGTACTTACAGTCGGCAGCACTATGAAAAAGGTAACCGACAAGTTCAATATATCAAGATCAATGCTCGCTTATTCCGTTGGATCAACCGCGGCGCCCATCGTCGTACTGGCACCGATTTCCACCTGGGCTATCTATTTTGCATCGCTGCTTGCCAATGAGGGAGTTGTAGATGCGAATGGATCAGGAATAGGCGCATACATTCATTGCATCCCGTATCTATTTTACGGGTGGATTGCGGTGTTTGTTGTGATGCCCCTTGTTATTCTGGGAGTTATTCCTCTGATGGGGCCGATGAAAAAACAGGAATTGCACGCAAGAGAAACCGGCGACTTATTTCCCCCGGGCGTTCTTCCGCCGGTAATTGAGGAAATAGAAAATGGTAACACCAAGCAGGGAGGCGCCTGGGATTTTATCCTGCCGATGTTTGTTCTGATAAGCGTTACTATCGCAGTCGGCAATGATGTCCTAAAAGGTGTTATAGTAGCTTTATTCTTTACAGCATTACTGTACCTGAAGAAAAAATTGACCGACCTCACCGTATTTTTGGACAATTTCTGGTCGGGTTTTTCCACCATGATTTCAGTATTGGGAATACTCGTTTTGATATTCGCCTTCAAAAATGCCTGTGCGATGATCGGTTTTACCGATTATGTAATTTCCAGCGTTGCACCGTACATGAGCGGCGCTATTTTGCCTGCGGTTGTGTTTGTCACCACGGCGTCTATGGCATTTGCCATGGCAAACTTTTGGGGACTGGCTGCCATCATAATTCCTATAGTGGTTCCGCTTGCAACAGCGATGAATGTAGATATCTATCTGGCATCAGCTGCGATATTCTCGGGGGTCGCCTTTGGAAGTCACGCCTGCTTTTACGCAGATGCTGCAATTCTGATCGGCAAAGCGACAGATATCAGACCGTACGATCATGCGATTACACAGCTGCCTTACGCGTTAATAGCCGCTATACTTACGACGATTCTGTATCTGATTTTCGGATATAATATGCAATAAAGGATTACGGGTAAGCAATCCTGACCAAAACCATATCCCATAGGGGGTCCGCAAAATTCCCTATGGGACTATTTATTTTCCAAGCTACAGTAAGATCCTGTACAGCTCATACCTGCTTGAAATACCTGTTTTTTTATAAATATTTGCAATGTGGGTTTTTACGGTATTTGAGCTAATGCATAAATCATTGCCGATATCTTCTATGGAATAACCGTTTATCAGCAGCTCCACAACTTCAACCTCCCTGATTGTAAGCCTGTACTTTTTTTCATATGCCAGAGCATCTATGTCTATGTGCTTCGGTTTCATTTCAAATTCCTTATATAAACGAAGTGCCAGATGGTCTTTTAACAAATCAAACAGAAACAGAACGTCATCTGAAAATCTTGACTCTTTCTTCGCTCTGTAAAAAGATACGCTTCCCAAAAATTTACCGTGCAAAGCAAGACTGATCTGCAAAGAATGATGAAGGTCATTCGGTATATAAAATTCTTGATAACAGACATTTTGTTTAATCGATTCCTCGGAAAACATATCTTCCTCTCTGTAAACCATACTCTTTGCCTGAATAAATATCCATCGTGCAGGGTCCACATCCTCTATTTCATCAAGATATTTGGCAAGAGCATCGATTGGAAAATCGACGGACACCGGATTGCTGAGTATATGCTTTCCATCCCTTGCCGCAAGGTAGAAATTGCAGCTTTTATAAGGAACCAGCAATCTCACTGATTCAAGAAATGAAAGTCTCATCCTGTCATTGTCCTCAACGGCGTATATTTGATATATTATATTGCTGTAAATGCTGATATCGTTTTTCTCGAAGTAGCTCATTATATATCCCCTCCCACTGCTATATTTTATATATCAATATAGAGCGCTGTCAATGTCAGATTATTCAATGAATAATGTTATAGAGCTGTATCAATTATTAAAAGACCAGCAATAGTAACATCCAAATCATATTACCGGTCCTTTATATGATTGAACGTCTGCTATTTGTAATGACGCTTTATTTTAATATCGACAGGAGTTCTTCCTTCCTTCCACTTTATTTCCCCCGGGGTGATGCAATCCTTAACGGGGCATACATTGAGGCAAAGATGGCAGCCCACGCAATTATCATTAATTGCCGGCCTTCTCCTTTTATCGTTCCAGTCTATCGCCTGATGTGCTGCATCGTAACAGGAGACGTAGCATCTGCCGCAGCCTACGCACTTTTTATCGTCAATCTTAGGTATAATTTTAAAATCACGATTAAGGTCCTCTGCCGGAACAATGTTCGGTAATGCAACACCGATGAATTCCTCTAACCGGTCAACACCCCTTTCATCCATAAAATAGGCCATGCCGCTTATCATATCATTTACAATCCCGTAACCATATTGCATGACCGCGGTGGTTACCTGTACATTCCTTGCACCTACCAGCAGATAATCCAAACAATCGCTCCATGTCTCTATACCCCCTATGGCCGATAATGACACACCTTCCAAATCCTTGCATGCGGCAAGGTTCGCTATAAATCTCATGCATATAGGCTTTACTGCAGTCCCGGAATAGCCTGAAATGGAGGAAACCCCGTTGACCACCGGCATACCTGTCATATTTTCATAATCCATACTCGTGATAGATTTAACTGTATTGATGGCAGAAATACCTTTTGCACCGCCTTTTATCGCAGCGATGGCCGCGGGCTCCATAACCGTAATATTGGGAGTCATTTTTGCTATAACGGGCAGATTTGTGGCATCTGAAATCGCTTTTGAATACTTTTCTACCAATTCCAGGTTCGTTCCGACATCAGAACCCATTGAGCGGCTCGTCATCTGCGGACAGGAAAAATTGCATTCTACCATATCGGCACCCGCCTGTTCGGATAACCGCCCAAGCTCCGCCCACTCCTTATCACTGCTGCCCATGACGCTTGCGACAACAACCTTATCCGGGTAATCCTTTTTAAGCCGGTAAATGTATTCAAAATTCTGTTCCGTAGGCTTGTCGGAAATCTGCTCCATATTTTTGAATCCAATCCAGGGTAAACCGGCTTTATCGTTTTGATCAAACCTTGGGGAACATTCATCGGCCACAAAAATACCTATAGTCTTAAAGAACACGCCGCCCCAACCGGTATCGAAAGCTTTCGACACCATATCATAATTACCTGAAACAGGCGATGAAGACAAAAAAAACGGATTTTCGCAATTTACCCCTAGATATTCAATCGATAAATCTTTTCTAACCGCCATCTCACTTCACCCCTTCTTTCTTCCTAAGATATGCAATGATGCTTTCCGCCGCATCCTTACCGGCAGAGACTGCCTCTACAACGGTCCTGCCACCGCTTACAATATCCCCTGCGGCAAAGATGCCGGGCAGATTAGTCTTCCCGTTTTTTCTAACCTTTACAGTACCTTTTTCGCTAAGATTCAGCGGAGCCAATTTCTCCATATGCTCGGCCACCTGTCCTGTGGCAAACACCACAACATCTGCTTTAATTTCGGCGGAGGATACCCCGTCTCTGCCGTTGAATTTTACAGCCTCGACCTTATCCGCCCCTGAAACTTCAACCGGTGCCATATTTGTCGTAATACCTATCCCCAAAGATAAAGCATATTTCAATTCGGGCATATCGGCAGGGGCTTCCTCGATAGTTCTGCGATATACTATATGTACGTTACCTGAACCTGACAGTTTAGCGGCGACGGCACAATCTACAGCAACATCACCGCCCCCGATTACAATGACATTGTCACCGGGTTTGAATTTCCCTTTTTGCGTTCTTGCGGCTTTAAGAAAATCGATGGCGGTATATACTCCTTTTTTGTCAAGCCCGGGAATTTCAGGCAGTTTAGAGCCCCAAAGACCGACACCTAAAAAAACAGCATCACAATCCAAAGAATCCAACCCTACATCCTTTCCGACCTTGACCCCAAGCTTGAATTTTACCCCTAAATCCTTTACCGTCTTAATATCGTAAGCAACCACATGTTCAGGCAGGCGGCTTTGAGTGATCCCATAGGCGAGAACCCCGCCGGCTTTGTCATTTTCGTCATAAACAGTAACCTGATACCCTTCGCAGGCAAGCTTGGCGGCACAAGCTAAAGAGGAAGGTCCTGCACCTATGCACGCGACTTTAAAAGGTTTTTTCCTTTTAGGAGCGTCAAGAATTCTCATCTTAAAAGCCTTTTCCTGTTCGACAACGAATCTTTGCAGCCTTCCGATTTGGATAGGCCGATCTATTCCGGAGCGGCTGCATTCCTCCTCACATAATCTCTCAAAAGGACAAATCCTGGCACAGGAGCCTGCTAAAACGTTATTGCTTCTGACGGTATTTGCCGCTCCTTTAATGTTATTAACTTAAACTTCGCACTTGTAAAAGTGCCTATGCACCTTGAAAATTCAATACT
>CAZHBR010000093.1:0-6645 GCA_964530755.1 uncultured Oscillospiraceae bacterium
CATCGAGGATAGGGAGCGGGCCAGATCATCCATCAAAAGGAGAAACGATCCGCCTGTCAGCGCGGCAACAGGGAGCATGCGCCTGTAATCCGCTCCGGCTATCCCTCTGGAAATATGGGGAACCATTAATCCCACCCATCCGATCAAGCCTCCAAGGCACACTGCTGAAGCGCTTATGATTGTGGCTGCGGAAACAGCAATCATCCGTGTTGATTTGGGATCAATGCCTATTGCCTTTGCATCCTCATCTCCCAGAGTTAAAATATTCAATCTCCAGCGAAGCAAAAAAATTACCACGCTTCCCAGGGTCATAGGGACAAGGCTGAATATCAGAGAATTTATGGTTACTTTTGAAAGGCTTCCCATCAGCCAAAACGTTATGGCCGGCAGAGTATCACTTGGGTCGGCGATGTATTTTAAAAGCGTGATGAAGGAGGATGCCAGGGCTCCGAGCATGCTGCCTGCAAGCACCAGACTCACATCGTGACCGAATTTCGCATGTGAGCCTATAAAATAGGCTATCGATACGATTAAAATTCCGAATATAAAGGCATAAATCTGCACCATGTAATCGGCGAGCCCAAGAGTTAAAGCGATAGAGGCACCCAGGCCCGCTCCGCTTGAAACGCCTAGTATGTCGGGGGAAACAAGGGGATTTTTGAACATTCCCTGGTATGCAGCCCCCGCCATGCTCAGACCCATGCCGATGGCGAAGGCGGCGATAATGCGGGGAAGCCTGATATTTTTAATTATAATAATTGCCGAGTCATCTGTTTCCAACGCCGCTTCTTTACCGTGAAATATCAACATAAAAAGATCCTTTGGGGATATGCTGTAAAATCCCACAGCCAAAGAAACGACAACCAATACAAAGCTGATGGCAATCAATGTTGTTATAAGGCATCTGAAATTTCTGACGATGTATGCTCCTTGATCCTTTTTAAGAAGATTTTTCAGCAAGGATCCCATTTTAAAATTCCTTTTCAATGCTCGCTTCCCTTTGATTTTTTGAAATAATCTCATTATCCTCATGCAAGTATAATATGTGCCATTTATTATGTCAATATTTAAGTAAATATCGGGGAAAAATTATTGACAGGTCGAAAAAATGCGGCTATTATTGTGTCAGCAGTTCATTATTCTCAATCGAGAATAATACGTTTATGGGAAAGGAAGTACAAAGATGAAAAGATCGAGTGTAATTTTTGCTGTTTTATTAATTACGCTGCTTGTGTTTTCCGCCTGTTCTTCGGATTCAGGTCCGGAAATGGCAAACGGTGATAACGGGTCTGGTGAATCGAGACTGATTACCGACATGGCAGGGCGTCAGGTTCTCATACCAAATGAGGTGAATTCCGTTTTTTCGACAGGTGCATCCGGGACGGTATTACTATATACGATAGATCCGGGGCTCATCGCCGGGTTAAATTACGACTTTAACAAGGAAGAAAGTGAATACGTGCTGGAGGAATACAGGGATCTGCCTTCCTATGGTCAGGGGGGAGGAATTAATCTTGAGGCTATTATCGCTGCGGCACCCGATTTGTGCATCAGCTACGGAAGCATATCGGACAAGGAGATAAGTAATGCGGAAACGCTGCAGGAACAAACGGGTATACCCTTTATAATCATCGATGGCTCTTTGGATCTGGCCGGTGAGGCTTACAGATTTCTTGGGGATGCTTTAGGGTGCCGGGAACGCTGTGAGGATTTGGCGGATTATGCGGACAATGCATTAGGCTTTGCATCGTCATTAAATGTAGAGGAAAAGGATAAGGTTAAAGTGTATTTTGGAAACGGTACCGAATCCTTAGAAACTGCTCCTGTCGGTTCTCCGCACGCAGAGCTGTTTGAGCTGATAGGCGCTGATAATGTAGCGGTCGTGGATGAGGTTGAGCAAAGCGTTGCGAGAATCGATATCAGTGCAGAGCAGATAATAGGCTGGAACCCGGAGGTAATCATCGTTAACGGAGAACCTGCCAACAGTCTTTCACCTGTCAGCGCCGCTGATAAATTTAAGAATGACAACAGATACAGAAATGTAAAAGCTGTCCAAAAGGGGAAAATCCACCCTATACCCAAGTATCCTTTCAGCTGTTTTGACAGACCTCCCGGCGTTAACAGACTGATAGGGATTTACTGGCTTTCCGATATTCTTTATCCCGATCATGCAAACATAGACATTAAACACGAGATGGAGAATTTCTATTCTATGTTTTATCACATTGAGTTAAGTGAAGGACAAATGAATTCTTTGCTTGGTCGTTAAACCATATAATCGAGGCCCGGGAAACCGGGCTTTTTAAGTTTATGAAATTTTTATATCGTCAAATAGTGCCACAACTCTTGCTAAATTAACAAATGTGTAATAAAGTTTTTCGTAAAGATCGAATTACCGGGAGGGAAAGGCTTAAGATGAATAATAAAATCAAGGTGGGGATTGTCGGCTATGGTAACCTCGGAAGAGGCGTTGAAAAAGCGTTAAGGCAGAATCCCGACTTCGAACTGGAAGCCGTATTTACAAGGAGGGATCCTCTTAAAGTTAAGGCACTTTCCAAAGCGGTGCATGTGTCGGATATCTGGGATTATAAAGACAAGGTCGACATCATGATGCTTTGCGGAGGCTCGGCTGAGGATCTACCTGTGCAGGGTCCCTTGATTGCATCGGGTTTTAACACCGTAGACGGCTTCGACAATCATAAAAAGGTATCTGAATATCTGATCAGTATGGATGATGCGGGGAAGAAATCGGGAAAACTCTCTTTGGTGTCTGCGGGTTGGGATCCCGGTTTGTTTTCATTAAACAGGCTGCTTGCGCATGCGGTACTGCCTCAAGGCAAGGAATATACGTTTTGGGGAACGGGGGTAAGTCAAGGCCATTCTGACGCGATAAAAAGGGTTGAGGGTGTAAAAAAGGGAATTCAGTATACTATACCTGTTGACGACGCTGTGGAGGAAGTGCGTTCAGGCGGTATGCCTGATCTTAAAACGAACGAAAGACATGAGCGGGTTTGTTATATCGTTTTGGAAAAGGGGGCCGATGCAAAAAGGGTAGAATATGATATAAAAAGCATGCCGGGCTATTTTGCGGGTTATAAAACGACTGTTAATATAATCTCCGAAAATGAATTTTTAACAGACCATAATAAAATGCCTCACGGCGGCTTTGTCATCAGCACCGGAGATACGGGAAACGGTACGGTACAGAGGATGGAATTCAGTCTGTCATTGGAGAATAATCCGGAATTTACTTCTTGTGTTTTAGTGGCTTATGCCAGGGCTGTACACAGGCTTTTCAAAGAGGGAAAGAGCGGGGCATGCACGGTATTCGATATTCCCTTCAGTTATCTGTTGCCGAAGACAAAGGAACAATTGATAAAAGAATTGCTGTAATATCTATAAAAGTGGAGCAGGGTGAAGGCAGAAGATTATCGCATGGAACGAAGCAATGAAATAAAATACGTATTAATAAACTTTTTAGCAATATGTCTTTTGGCGACCGGAGGTATACTCGTTAAAGAAAGCTATTTGCCGCCTGTCGCCACGGGTTTTTACAGGGTGATATTTGCAATTCCGCTATTGCTGCCGATCGTATATAAAAACCTGAAGGGGGTCGGTAAAAGAGATGTGCTGTTAATTCTGATTGCGGGAGCATCTCTTGGTATAGATTTAATACTGTGGAATACCTGCTTTTTTTATACCACTGTCGCAAACGGGACTCTATTCACAAACCTTGTTTCATTAACGATGATACCTGCCTCATATTTTATATTTAAAGAAAAAATTCCCCCAAAGTTTTTCATAGGTGTTTTTGTGACTTTGCTTGGTGCTGTTGTTCTTTTAAACGGTAAAGTTAACCCTACGGCCGACAGCTTCTTCGGAGACTTTTTATCCTTCAGCGCTTCGTTTTTTTATGCAGGTTTTCTTCTAATAGTGTACAGGATAAGGGATAGGGTTGATGCCTTCACAATAATGTTCATCAGTTCATTTGGAACTGCAATAACAATGTTCATCGCCATGCTCGTTATGGAGGGCTGTTTGTATCCTGCGACAGTAAGGGCTCTTTTACCGATACTAGGTCTCACCATATTCTCGCAAATACTTGGTCAGGGTTTAATAAGCTATTGCCTTGGCAAGATCAGGGCGATATTAGCCTCGGTTGTTATGCTAATGCAGCCGTTGGTGGCGGCAATATATGCGTTTGCAATAATCGGTGAAAAGTTGAGCATGGTCGAGGTAACAGGTATTGTAGTCACCCTCACCGGGATTTATATAGCTAAAAAAACCATATAGTTATTAAATAGCGATCATGACAGATGTAGCCTTTATAACGGCCTTGGCCTGCATACCCGTAACGAGCCCCAGTTCTTTTACCGCCGCCATGGATATTGTCGAAGTAATCAGTTCTCCGCCGGAAAGCTTTAACGTTACAATCGCGTTTACGGCTCCCTCGGTAACCTTTGTAATTTCACCTTTCAACTGATTTCTTGAGCTTATTTTCATATCCCCGATTCCTATCATTACAGATGTGGCTTTTATCACTGCGCTTGCATCCTTTCCCGGAGCGAGGCTAAGCTCGTCCACAGCGGCCATGGAGATTGTGGCGGTAATATTTTCGCCATAAGGGGTTTTTAATGTGACGACGGCATTTACCGCCCCCTTTTCTACTCTTTCTATTTTACCTTTTAATTGGTTTCTTGCGCTAATCAACATTTATTCGTTCCTCCAATCGTTTAATATGAATTATATGGTTATACCCGTATTATGCGGTGTTAATCCCGTAATAATTCTGCGGCCGCAATTTTTGATAGAGTATATTGTGAATAATTGGGTAATAGATTATTGTGAAATTATTTTTCTCACGTATATACTTTCGGATTGGGAGGAAGGAGCATATAATGAACAGCTCAAAGGAGAATCGGCTGCATGTATGCCCGCCGTGAATTTTCATATATATCCTGCTGTTAGCAGGTCTGGGGATACGGGCATTGTATAGAAAAATATTTCCTAAAAAAACAGAGGAGACTGAAGAGATTCAGGGGGAAAACAATCCCTGATATCGGCTAGTTGGCGGAATTCTTTACGGCTTTGTCAGGTCGTCTTAAAAGTGTGGATTTCTGTTAAAGATCGATGCTGTCTACATATTGGGAAAACGGTAAAGTATAATAATAGTTTAGCGCAGGTTGCCGGATAAACAATTCCGGTACCTGTCTTATATTAACTTGCTTGGAAAGGGGAAAAAATGAGCAATTTATTAAAACCTATTGAAGCTTGCAACCTGCATCTTAAGAATCGGTTAGTGATGCCGCCTATGGCAACCGCAAAGGCTGATGATGATAATGGCGTAAGCCGGGGGCTGTTGGATTATTATGATGAAAAAACAAAAGGAGGATATTTCTCACTTGTAATTATCGAACATTGCTATGTACATGAAAGCGGCAGAACAAGAGAACGGCAGCTTTCTGTTTCCGATGACAAGGATATTCCCGGTCTATGCAGCCTCGCTTCAGTTGTCCGCAACAACGGATCAAAGTGCATAGTGCAGCTCAGCCATGCCGGCGGATTGGTGTTTTGCCGTAATTCAACAATGCCGATCAGCCCTTCGGGAATTCCTGTTTCACCCTCTGATTATATACCGGATACCCTAAGCATTGCCGGAATATATGAAATAATAGATGCATTTGCCGATGCTGCTGTCAGAGCGAAGGAGGCTGGATTTGACGGAATTGAAATTCACAGCGCTCACGGATATTTACTGAACCAGTTTTATTCTCCGATAACCAATAAAAGAATAGATGAATTCGGGGGCAGTCTCGCTAACCGTATAAGGATTCACACAGAGATTATAAAGGCGATTAAGAGGGCGGTCGGGGATTCTTATCCTGTTATGATGAGACTTGGAGCCTCAGACTATATGGAGGGAGGAGCTACAATTGATGACAGCATTGCAGCCGCAAACATATTTAAAAAACTGGGGGTTTGCATATTGGATATTTCCGGGGGGCTTTGCCGTTTCGATGTGGAAGGGCTTACAGGGCAGGGTTATTTTTCGCCCCTTAGCGAGGCTATTAAAAAGGAGGTAGATATTCCTGTAATTCTTACAGGAGGGATATCCGATCCTGCTGCGGCAGAGGCTTTGCTTGAACAGAACAAGACGGATTTAGTCGGAGTCGGAAGGGCTGTTTTGAAGGACTCTGCCTGGGCAAGACGTGCAATTGAGGCTATGACTATGTAAAATGGCCTTAACAGATTCTGCATTATCCACAATGAAGTCTGTGAGGGCCCTGCTCCATTACACAGTCTATGATGATTCGTACAAGAAAAATAGTAAGCGCTATACACGTTGAAATTCCAACATTATAGCGCTTATTTTTCATGGTATCCCGTAGGGGAGTCGAACCCCTGATTCCGCCGTGAGAGGGCGCATAAGTTTGGCTATTTTCCAATGCTTACAGAGATCACTCCCACACTGATTCCCACATTAACCCAATATAACTTACAATTATCTTGTCAACACATAGGCCGTATTTTTACCCCGGCCAAGAGTCTCAATAAGTTGTTTATTGACCATGCCTTTGAGAATCCTGCCCGCCATAGTTTGTGAAATGTTGAGTTCTGCTTCAACATCTTTTCGTGTGATTTTGT
>CAZHBR010000094.1:0-6600 GCA_964530755.1 uncultured Oscillospiraceae bacterium
AATATAAGCTATTGGTCAGGGCCTTTACGACGAATCCCTCCACTCTTGAGCAGCTGATGGAAAACGGAATTGAACAGGGAAACGGAGAAGTCGGGGAGGGGCTTTCCGAGGATGAAGATATCGGTCTAGATGAAATAGGCGATCTGGATGAACTTTATCTGTATTTGAAAGGCTATGTAAAGGAAAACGATCTGGAGGCCGCGGTGCAGGTGGGAAGGAATGAAAACATCGTGTACGTAAGATTTATGTCTACATTGTTTTTCGAACCGAACCGATCTGTGCTGAAAGAAAACGGCAAAATTATCCTAGGCAGGGTCGGAGAGGCCCTGACCCAGGTAGAAAGGATCATAAGGTTTATTCGCATTGACGGACATACAGCCGAGGCGAGTCCCGGAAACGATACGGTAAATAACAGAGATCTGTCGACGGAAAGGGCAAACGAAGTTTTGAAGTATCTGGAGGCAGGCTTCATCGAGGATCCCTCAAAGCTGTATGCTGTCGGCTATGGATTGCACAGGCCGGTAGCTCCAAACGATTCGGAACAAAATCGCGCAAAGAACAGAAGAGTGGAGATACTTGTCGGGAAACAGGATCCACTGCAGGATGAATTGGAAAAGCTATATGGGTTTAGCGATCAGGAGAGGTAGTTATGGCGGAAATCCTGTCACAAAATCAAATAGATATGCTTCTTAACAGCCTTGCCGGCGAAGAATCAGCCGAGGTCAAAATTTTAGATGAGGGCGAAAAAAAGGTCAAGGAATATGATTTCCGCAGCCCCAAGCATTTTACAAGAGAGCAATTGAAGCTGCTGTTTAGCATGTATGAAAACTATGCCCGTATTCTGTCCTCGTATGCAACAGGAATACTTCAGACATATTGTTCAGTCGAGATAGTTGAAATTGAGGAACAGCAATACTATGAGTTTAACAATGCCCTTTCCGATTCCGTCCTGATGGGGCTTATAGATCTGTCTGTAAAGGATACGGACAGAAATGAGGATTTGGTTCTCATGGATCTGTCCAAGGATGTGGGATTTTGCGCTATCGACAGGCTCCTTGGAGGGCTGGGGGTTCCATTAAATGCAGACAGGGAATATTCGGACATAGAGATAAGCCTGCTTGACCACTTCATGAAGGGCATGGTCAAGCTGATGAAGAATGTCTGGTTTGATCAGGTTGAAATGTCCCCGATTCTTATGAAGATTGAGACTAATTCAAGGATACTTCAGGGGATAAGCGCCGATGAAAACGTGATCATCATAGTTATGGATTTCCTCATAAATGAAACTTCGGGCAAGCTCAATATCTGTATACCGGCTGTCACTATGGAAATGCTTTTTAATAAAAAAGCAGCCTCTGCGAAAAAAAGCTCCAGAAAAAGCGATCAGCAGACGGAAGCGCAGCGTAAAAAGGATATCATCGGAGAAATCAGCAAGTCCGAGCTGGAGATCACGGGAGTCCTGGGCAGGACAGAAGTATTGCTTAAAGAATTACTGGATCTGGAAGTCGGAGATATTATAAAGCTCAATAAGCCTGCCGGATCTATGATAGATCTGTATGTTGAAGATACAGCCTGGTTCAGGGGCGATATGGGCATCTATAATAAAAAAAGGGCCAGCGTGATCAGAGAACCATTATTTAAAAGGAGTGATCCCATATGACCAACGCAAATGATCAAATAAGCTTGACAGGGATGGAAGCAGATATCATCGGGGAAGTGATGAATATCAGCATGGGGGCTGCGGCTACTGCCATGTCCACAATACTGGACAAGAAGGTGAGCATTACAACACCCAGACTTGTAACATCCAAGGTGAAGGAGTATGAGTTTTCTCATCTTGAGCCTGTCGTAGGAGTGCTGATTAAATACATAGAGGGAATTGGCGGTTTTAATCTGCTTCTCTTAAAGGTGGAGGATCTTAAGAAGATTCTGGCCCATCTGCTTTCTATGGAAGCAAAGGATATAAATGAATTTGATGAGATCGGCAAAAGCGCTATATGCGAGATTATGAATCAGATGATGGGATCGGCCTCCAGCGCCTTAGCTTCTTTTCTTGGGGTGAAGGTCAATATTTCACCGCCGGATATAATTGATGCGATGGACAAAAAAGGGGTCCAGGAAAGGTTCTCCGTTTCGGGAGAAAATATCCTGTCAATCGGTTTTGATATCAATATTGAAGGGATGGTCAAAAGCGAATTTGTGAGCATAATGGAGCCACGGCTTGCAAAGGAGATAATAAAGATGTCTCTTGGGGAAAATCAGGTCGAGCAGGATGAAGAGGAAAAAACGGAAACGATCATAGATCTGGAACCGATTGCAAAGAAGGAGGCTGTCGTCGATGTTCCCGAACCTCAAATCAGCGATGCCGGCCCTCCGGTCCCAAAAGAAAAGGTTCAGGCCGTTCCTTACAGCTACCCGGATCTCGGCTCTGAGAAACCCGCCGGTTCAGGATTAAACAGCAATTTAGACCTCATAATGTCGGTACCCGTTCAGATAACCGTGGAGCTTGGGAAAACAAAAAGAAAGATCAAGGATATTACCGAGTTTGCGCCCGGGAATATAATCGTTTTGGACAGGCAGGCGGGAGACCAGGTGGATATAGTGGCAAACGGCCGCCTGATCGCAAGAGGAGATGTTGTGGTTGTGGACGATAATTACAGCGTCAGGATTACAGAAATTATGAAGGCAAGAGGCAGTATTGCCGATTTAAAATAATGATTAAATTATTTGGGAGAGGTGCAAAGGATGACAAAGATACTGATAGTTGACGATGCCGCATTTATGAGAATGATGATCAAGGACAACTTGAAAAAGGCGGGCTATACGGACTTTATTGAAGCGGGCGACGGAGAGCAGGCCGTTGCAAAATACGGGGAGGAAAAACCGGGCATTGTAATTTTGGACATCACCATGCCGGTTATGGACGGTATTCAGGCGCTGCACGCCATCAGGCAGATGGACCCGGAGGCCAAGGTCGTCATGTGTTCTGCTATGGGACAGGAAGGCATGGTGGTGGACGCTATAAAGCTTGGAGCCTTGGATTTTATTGTGAAGCCTTTTAAGCCGGACAGGCTCGTGCAGACTGTAAGAAACGTACTGGGATAACAGGGGGACTTTCAAAGTGAAGGAAGGTATATTGTCCGTATTTATTGCTTTTATAGGACTTATTTCCGTATTGATTTTAACGTACTACGCCAGCCGTTGGTATGCGAAAAAACAAGGCACCGTATCTGGGGGAAAGCACATAAAAATAGTGGATCGCATACTGGTTGGAAAAAGCGGTTCCGTTATGATCATAGATGTGGAAGGCAGGCAGTATCTGATAGGGGCTAACGAACAAAGCATCAGCATCATGAAGGAACTGGAGGAGCCCATCGATCTGAAGGTGTCGGATATGGGGCCCGGAGGCAGATTTAAGGACCATTTGAAATCGTATTTACATAAGGGAAAAAGAAATGGTTGACATTGTAATCAATGGAGAAGGCTCCGATGTGGTAAAAATAATCATCTTGCTGACTCTCATCGGAATTGCGCCGTTTATGCTGTTAATGATGACCTGCTTTGCCAGGATCGTGATCGTTTTTTCCTTTATGAGAAATGCATTGGGCCTGCAGCAGACACCTCCTAACCAGATATTGATCGGCTTGGCCCTGTTTGTTACATTCTTTATAATGTCTCCGGTAATCGATCAGATAAACGATACGGCTTTTCAACCCTATAACGACGGGCAGATAGAGACCCGGGAATTTTTGGACCGGGCCTCCGTACCTCTTAAGGAATTTATGCTGAAGCAAACGACAACGGGAGAGGCGGAGCTTTATAAAGGACTCTCATCAAGGGCCGAAGTACAAAGCATGGACCCCGAAGACCTCCCGATGAGCATAGTCGTGCCCGCGTTTATAACAAGTGAACTGAAAAGGGCGTTTATAGTGGGATTTCTGCTGTTTGTACCTTTTTTGATCATCGATATGATAGTCGCAAGCACGCTGATGTCAATGGGGATAATCATGCTGCCTCCCGTGATGATCTCCTTGCCTTTTAAGATTATGCTGTTTGTCGTTGTAGACGGGTGGGGGCTTTTAATCAGGACATTGATTATGACCTATAACTGAGAAGAAGGAGATTGACGTGGATACCATGCAACTTACGGAAATATTCAAGGACGCCATTATAACCGGCTTAAAGGTGGGGGGGCCCATCTTGTTTGTCAGCATTTTAGTTGGTCTGTTCATATCGATAATACAGGCAGCCACTTCCATAAATGAACAGACGATGACCTTCGTGCCAAAGCTCGTGGTGATAGCCATAGTTTTAATAATAGCGGGTAATTTCATGCTTCAGCAGATGGTGGATTTTGTGCATCGGACATTTGAATTTATAGCGACTTCAGTATAAAGGAGCGAATGCGGATTTGCTTAACCTCAATTTCGGCATGATATATTTGTTCACAAGCTGCAGGATAGCAGGAGTCATTTTTTTCAATCCCGTCTTCGGAAGAAGAAATATCCCGGGCATAGTAAAGATGGGTCTTGCGATGGGGATAGCCCTTTGTGCCGCAAATGAGCTTATGCATGTATCTGCAGAGCACTATAATGCGATAGAGATAATATTCGTTATGGTAAAGGAGTTTTTGGTGGGATTTGCCATGGGCTTCGTTGTGCAGCTTTTCCTTGCAGTTTTTCACATAAGCGGGGGAGTGATGGACCTTCAGATGGGTCTTGGCATGGCATCGCTTTACGACCCTACTACCAACTCCCAGATATCCGTTATAGGTAATATGATAACTATCATGTTCACGCTTTTATTCTTTATAACCAACAGCCATATAAGGCTGCTTGCAATAGCCGTTAAATCCTATGATGTCATACCCGTCGGGCTAGATCCTATAAGCCCGAAGCTGGGCATATATATGACGGAGCTTTTTTCATACATACTCGTATATGCGGTTCAGCTTGCGCTGCCTGTCATAGTAACCCAAATTATCGTAGAAGTGGCGGTAGGCATTCTTATGAGAGTTGTTCCGAATATAAATGTCTTCGTGGTAAACCTGCAGGTGAAGCTGGCCGTGGGTGTCATTGTAATATTGTCGATCATCCCGGTTTTAGTTAAATACTTAGAGAGGCTCAACATGCTGATGCTGTGCAACATCCAGGAAGGCTTAAAAGTATTTTTGTAGAGGTGATACTCCTTGGCAGAAACAAACAAAACAGAAAAAGCGACACCTAAAAAGCGAAGAGATGAGCGGAAAAAAGGTAATGCATACCAAAGCAAGGATATTATCAGTATCGCAGTGGTCATCATCGGTTTCTTTTTAATCAGCAAGCTGGGAGGCTTCGCGGCAAAAAAAGTAGAACTGCTTTACATGAATCAAATGACGAGGATGGAGGGTATGCATGAGCTGACGATACCAATGTGCCTGCAGATATTTACAGAGGCGACAGGGATTTTTTTCATAACGGCCGTACCTATTATGGCTGCATTGGCGCTGACAGGTGTTGTGATGACGGGAGTGCAGACTCGCTTTCTTGTTTCCGCCGAGCTTTTGAAATTTAAGGCAAACAGAATCAGCCTGATTCAGGGGATGAAAAGACTTATGTCGCTCAGATCACTGGTGCAGCTTGTGAAATCCGTCATGAAGATACTTGTGATCATGTGGATAATATACACTAGCGTGAAAGAGCTTTTATTTATAACACCCGATATATTGAATTCCGGCATGGACAGCAGCATTGAATTCATGCTGAAAAAGACCATGTCAATGGTCTTTAAGATCTGCCTCTTTTTCGTGGCCGTTGCAATTTTAGACTTCGCATACCAGAAGTATGATTACGAGAAGAAGCTTAGGATGACAAAGCAGGAGGTAAAGGATGAATATAAGCAGACGGAGGGGGATCCCTTCATAAAGGGGAGGATCAGGGATAAGCAGCGCAAGATGAGCCTGAATCGGATGATACAGCAGGTGCCTCATGCCGATGTGGTAATACGTAATCCGACCCACTATGCGGTTGCTTTAAAATACGATATAGACAGAGATTTCGCCCCTAAAGTCGTCGCCAAAGGACAGGGTTATACAGCCAAGCGGATATTAGATGCCGCAAGGAAAGGACATGTTTTGATTACTGAAAATAAAGCCCTTGCCCAGGGTTTGTATCGCCTGGTGGATATAAATGATTATATACCCGAGCAGTTTTATCGATCGGTAGCGGAGATTCTCGCATGGGTGTACAGCAGCAAAGAGAAGGAAAAGAAAAGAAATGAAACCGTTTAAAAATGCAGTCGTAATTTTCGTAGTGATGATAATAGCTTTTATTATCATTCCTTTGCCTGTGTTTTTTTTGGATTTCATGTTCATCATGAGCATATCCATATCCTTATGCATTTTACTTACTACGATGTTCATTAAGGGTCCCTTGGAATTTTCGATATTTCCGTCGCTTTTGCTGATCACTACCTTGATGCGGCTCGCTTTAAACATTTCCTCAACGAGGTGGATTCTTGCAAACAGCGGGCAGGCGGGTAAGGTTATAGAGACCTTTGGAACCTTCGTTCTGGGAGGGAATGCTATAGTAGGATTTATAGTGTTCGCAGTTAAGACGTGCG
>CAZHBR010000095.1:0-6591 GCA_964530755.1 uncultured Oscillospiraceae bacterium
TCTCTATTCTCATAGGGACAAGAGTTGCATCTCCTGCGGTACCACCCCGGTTGGCTAAAAGCCCACTTTATCCGCACACTATCATGTGCGCTTCCTTGGTAACGGGTGAAGCTCCCGTCGAATACTACTTTGCAATAGCATTTTACATTCGCCCTCGCAAGGCCATTCTCCGAGTACGTATTCGCCGCCATCTCACCTTTTGCGACTCTCTGTAAAATCTGTTCTCCCGGTTACTTTTCTTGCTCATCGGTTTTGCTGTTGAAAATATCATACCCTCGTAAAATCAAATTGTCAATCGGTTTATGAAAATAGTTATTCCATTTTCACCCGTTGAGATGCAAAGTTATTGCAATTATCGTTTTGATCTTAGAATCCTCAACATTGGGAATATGTTAAATATTCGTGTCGGTTTTCCAAGCTCATTGCAAGTTGTGAAACACATGTGATAATATGAATGTATTGAGGTCGCCTTTATTGTTATCCAAAAGGAGGGGAACATCTATGAAGAAAATGACGGCGTTTTTATTGATATTGGCGCTTATGCTTTCAACGGGACTGGCCTTTGGAACCGAGATGCCAAAAGATATTTCCAAAACGAAATGTGAGGCTGCGGTATCCTATCTTATAGAGAAGGGAATTGTCACCGGTTATCCCGACGGCACTTTCAGACCCCAAAACACCATAAGTCGGGCAGAAGCCTGTATAGTGGTGGTTAAGAGCATGGCACCAGGCGATGAGGATCTTGCTAAGGCTTCTGACAGCGGATTTTCGGATGTCGCTGAATACGGCTGGGCGGCAGAATATATTAACTATGCCCGCAGCAAGGGGATAATCTCTGGTTATCCGGATGGAAGCTTTAGACCGGCAAAAAAGGTAAGCTATAGCGAGATGGCTAAGATGCTTGTAAGCTCCTTAGGGTTTTACCCGGATGAACTGGAAGGAGCATGGCCTGATAATTACGTTTCCAAAGCTGAGGAACTGGGGATTTTTAGCGATTTTTCTTATACAGGCGGGGCCCAGGCTCTTCGGGGGCATGCTGCTATGATGGTCTTTGCCCTCTTTGAAAAATCGGATGAAGAGGAGTCAAAGGCTCCTAGAGTAGATTACGGCAAGCTTGCCGGTCCTTTGGCAGCCTATAGCGGAAGGGCTTACGGCATGGTTTTAGATACAGCAAGTATCCTGAACAAAGATGGGGATGTGGTCAAGCAGTTGGAATTCCTGTTTGGAAAGGATCTTTTGTACCTGAATGCAGAAAAGCGATTTAATAAGGATATGGATCTGTTCGGTAACTTCAAGGACGGTAATTTATTCGGTTTGAAAATGAGGGGCGGGATCGTTCAGGATTTAGACGTCTCATCTACGAGCTTCGCAGCCATAGGTCAGACTGCGGGGTTTGAGGATTTCACTGAAGGCTCCTGGGCTGAGGTCACATCTATTAAAAATTCGGTTGTTACTGTAATGGTCGATGAAATATCTGTTGAAAAAAGCATCCTTGATGATGCCAGCATCTATGTGGCTACCTACGATAAGGATGCCATAAATGGCTATAAAGGGGGAAGCATCAGGGATATCAGGGAAGGATGTTTTATAAGGCTTTATTCCGTTACGGGCAAGAATCCCAAGGTGGTAGAAGTTGCAGTCGTAAAGAAAGCAGCGGCAGATTGATATGAGATTTTATATTATCGATGCATTTACAAGTGCGGTTTTCTGCGGCAATCCCGCCGGAGTTGTGATCCTTCCCGAAAAGGCCGATTTTCCCCCTTCAGAGGTGATGAGAAAAACGGCTGCGGAATTGAGGTATTTCGAGACAGCTTTTGTAAAGCGGGGGGACGGGGACAGCTTTGAAATTCGTTATTTCACGACGGCAAAAGAGGTGGAACTCTGCGGTCATGCGACCATAGCCGCCTATTTCGCTTTGATGGAGGAAGGTCTCGCTTTTGCAGGGTTTAATTACAGAACAAAAACCTTAGCGGGGGATATCGGTGTCAGTGTAAGAAAGAATTTGGTCATAATGGATATGGCTCCGCCCAAGGTTATCCGATCGATAGATAAGGCGAAAGATATAGACGAGCTTTATGAAGTTATGGGATTATCACCGCAAGAGAACATGGTGATTGACGATGAATGGATACTGTATCCTAAAATCATATCCACCGGCCTTCCAAATATATTGCTCCCTGTTGCGAATACAGCTGCTTTAGAAAGGATGAGACCGAATATCGGAGAATTGATATCATTGTCCAATCGCTATGGAGCTGTAGGTGTTCATGCTTTTGCGTTAGGCGAGGCCTTGCTGGGCGGGGAATGCACGGTATTGGAGGGATTAGAGGGGCCGGTTACCGCCTATTGCAGAAATTTTGCACCTGCAATAGGAATCGATGAAGAGGCAGCGACAGGGACCTCCAACGGGGCCCTTACATATTATCTTTATAAAAATGCTCTGATAGACGGGGGCATGGATTGTCTTTACATACAAGGACAGGCGATGAAGCGCCCTTCAAAAATTCTGGGCCGTATTTCTCCCTCAGGTGAGATGATACAGATTGGCGGAGAAGGAGCTGTGCTTGCCAGAGGAAGCATAAGGATTTAGCCGAAGAAAAGGCTGCCCGTCCGATAGATGAGAAAGGCTATGACCCAGGCCACACCGGTTTGAAATGCCGCAATTGCAAGGGCTCCCCACATGCTCCCTACTTCCTTTCTGGTAGCGGCCAAAGCCGCTACACAGGGCATGTAAAGTAGACTGAAAATAAGGAATGTGTAGGCGGTGAGCGGTGTAAACAAGGTAGCTAACATGCCTGATAGGGATGCGGTGTCTGTTGCCCCAAGCAGGATAGCAAATGTACTGACTACAGCTTCCTTGGCTGTAAGGCCGGTCACCAGGGCTGTGGCTACGCGCCAGTCACCCATGCCAAGGGGGGCAAATACTGGAACCGCGACAATTCCCAACTTTGCAAGCATGCTCTGATCGCTGCTATCTACCATATTAAGGCCTGCATCGAAGCTTTGAAGCAGCCAGATTATAATGGTGGCGATAAAGATTATTGTAAAGGCCCTGCGGATAAAACCGACGATGTTTTCCCACATTCGAAGCCACACGCTTTTAAGAATGGGCATTCGATAGTTTGGGAGAACCATTACAAAGGGTACCGGTTTGCCGCTGAAAATTGTACTTTTTAAAAGCAGCGAGGATATAACGGCTACTATAATGCCTGTTATGTAAAGTGAGAACATAACAAGCGCCTTGTACTCTTTAAAGAATGCTGCTGTAAACATGGCGTAAATGGGCAGTTTTGCGCTGCAGGACATAAAAGGTACCAATATTATGGTCATAATGCGGTCTCTTTTGCTTGGAAGAGTTCTTGCGGCCATAATAGCCGGAACAGAGCATCCGAAGCCCAACAGCAATGGTACGATTGAACGGCCTGAAAGTCCTAAGTTTCTCAGAAGCTTGTCCATAAAGAATGCGACTCTCGGAATGTAGCCGCTGTCCTCCATTATTGAAAGCAAGAAAAACAAAATGGTGATTATAGGCAGGAAGGACATTACGCTTCCTACGCCTACAAAGACTCCATCTATTATAAGAGAGTGCAGTGCGGGGCTTATATTTGTTTTGCCAAGGGCCAGGTCTGTAATATCCGAAAGATGATCGATACCCGCGCCTAATAAATCGCTTAGTCCCGTGCCCAGGGCACCGAAAGTGAGCCAGAAGATAAAAAGCATTATACCAAGGAAGATGGGCAGCGCCAAATACTTATGCGTAAGGATTTGATCGATATTTATGGATCTTTGATGCTCTTTTGTTTCACCGGTTCTTGTGACAACATCGCGGCAAAGCCCCTCAATGTAGGTGTAACGCATATCCGCCATCGCCGCTTCTTTGTCCGTGCCTAAGTGGAACTCCATATCCTCGACTATATGCTTAATTATTTCTTTATCAGGCTCATGGAGATTAAGCTGGTCCATCACCAGGTCGTCACCCTCCACGGATTTTGTGGCTGCGTAACGAAGCGGCAACTCTGAGGCTTTTGCATCATCTTCTATCAGATGAGAAATAGAATGGATCGCATTATGAACCGGCCCGGAGCAAAAGTCAATTTTCTTCGGAAGTAAATGTTTTTCGGCGACCTCTATAGCGCTGTGTATCAGCTCGTGGACGCCTTCATTTTTACTTGCGGATATAGGAACAACAGGTATGCTTAAAGCTTCGCTCAATTTTTGTATGTTGATGAATATGCCGCTGTTGCGAATTTCATCCATCATATTGAGGGCGATAACCATTGGAGTTTCAAGCTCCAGAAGTTGCAGCGTAAGGTAAAGGCTTCTTTCGATATTTGTGGCATCAACAATATTAATGATCGCATCCGGCTTTTGTTGTATTATGTAATCTCTTGCCACCACTTCCTCGGCACTGTAAGGGGCCAGGGAATATATGCCCGGAAGATCCACCACTCTTGCATTTTTATGTCCCTTGATAGGTCCATCCTTGCTTTCGATTGTGACACCTGGAAGATTCCCGACCTTTTGGTTGCTTCCCGTCAACTGGTTAAAGAGAGTGGTCTTTCCGCTATTGGGATTACCCACCAGGGCTATGCTTTGCTTCATTCGACTGCCCCTGCCTTGGAAGAAGAGTGCCCTTCTTTTTCATCTGGTTTGTTATTTTCATTTGAAAGGCTGTCTTCCTCCGTATCTTTGACCTGAATGAGCCTGGCATCTTCTTTTCGTATAGATAATTCATAGTTTCTAAGGCACAGTTCGATGGGATCGCCAAAGGGGGCAACCTTTCGAACCATCACAGGGGTGTTTGGGGTGAGACCCATATCTAACAGGCGTCTTCTCAGACCCCCCTCACAGCCCAGAGAGCAGATTACCCCTGTTTCACCCGGTCTGAGATGATCAAGCGACAGCGGTCCGGATCTTCTGCATCCGCAGCAATTTTGGGCGCATTGTCCACGGTTTTTTCTATTCCGTCGATATTTAAAACGTACCATAATTATTACCCCATTTATTGTAATTTGTACCGCTAATAAGCCAGCGTGTCCAATGTGTAAAATCGATCAATCGATAGTTGTTAGCATATGCTAATAATATTATACCCGAACTTTTAAAGTGTCAACATAATGTTTAAAATTTTCATAAAATGGAGATAAAGTTGACGGTAATATAGAGAGCGGATATAATGATTCTGTGGCTTTTGCCGATAGCGAAAGGAAAACGAAATGGACAGAATTGTAGGGACAGTGGTAAGAGGTTTGCGGGCCCCAATTATACGCGAGGGTGACGATTTAGAACAGATCGTGGTGGATACGGTTTTGAAGGCTTCTGCAAAGGAAGGCTTTGCGCCAAGGAATAAAGACGTAGTCTGCATAACAGAGGCTGTGCTTGCAAGGGCAAAGGGAAACTATGCCGGCATTGATCATATTGCATCCGATATCAAAAAAAAATTAGGAGGGGGAACCACTGGAGTTGTTTTTCCTATTCTGAGCCGAAACCGCTTCGCTGTATGCCTGAGGGGCATTGCAAGGGGCTCCGGTAAAATTGTTCTATTGTTAAGCTATCCAGGCGATGAGGTGGGAAACAGTCTTGTGGATATTGATTCCATGGATGAAAAGGGCATTAATCCCTACGTCGATGTGTTGACTTTAAAAGAATTTGAAAAGCTGTTTGGAAAATCAAAGCATGCGGTTACCGGGATGGATTATCTGAACTTTTACAAGGATCTGATAGAAATGGAAAAGGCCGAAGCGGAGATAATTTTAGGAAATAACCCCAAAGCTATTTTGGATTATACAGATGCCGTCTTAGTCTGTGACATCCACAGCAGGGAAAGAACCAGAAGAAAGCTTAAGGAAGCAGGTGCCCGTTTGATCCTCGGTCTTGACGATATACTTACGGAATCCGTAAACGGCAGCGGCTTTAACAGTAAATACGGGCTTTTGGGATCAAACAAGGCTACCGATGATGTCATAAAGCTTTTTCCGAATGATTGCTCAGGATTCGTTAATAATATTAAGAAAAAACTGTTCGTTGCAACAGGCAAAGAGATAGAAGTGATGGTCTACGGAGACGGAGCTTTTAAGGATCCAACTATAGGAATATGGGAGCTTGCCGACCCTGTAGTTTCCCCCTGTTATACTTCGGGGCTTGAAGGTGTGCCAAATGAAATCAAATTAAAATATCTTGCTGATAACGAGTTTGGACATCTTTCTGGTGACGAGCTGAAAAAGGCCGTTTCAAACTGCATAAGAAACAAAGATCAGGATCTGCAAACGAGCGTATTATCTGAAGGAACGACGCCCCGCAAGCTTACGGATCTGATAGGCTCTCTGTGCGATCTTACATCGGGAAGCGGGGATAAGGGTACACCGTTCGTCTATATTCAAGGTTATTTTGACAGCTATATTGCCTAGCATACATCAAGGCTCGTCTTGTAAACGAGAATAATCAGCATTATTTGTACAGGATGTGAGACTTAAATTCTGACAATAGCCAGGTTTTGCGTGTAAAACAGACTCGTTTATCGTTGGAAATTCATACATGTCTGAAAATTTGCTACAATATTTATTTTTGGCACGAATCTTGAATTATATTATG
>CAZHBR010000096.1:0-6519 GCA_964530755.1 uncultured Oscillospiraceae bacterium
CGTGCACTTTAATTCAAGGCCATTAAATAGAAATTTCGGCAACCTGTGATGTTACCGATAATTGGCGTTAAAAATTGCGTTTTGACCTTAATTGGTACGGCCCTTGCAAAGTAAATGAGTAAAAGAAAATATCTTTTAAGGATTTTAAGATAGAAACAGGAGGAGACCCCGGATGAATGTCAAGGCGTATTCGAAAAGACAGTTGCTTTCATGGTACGAGACGATGTACCGAATGCGGAGATTTGAGGAAGAGGTATTTGAATTATACAAACTTGGACTGATGCCGGGCCTGGCGCATCTTTATATGGGAGAAGAGGCGGTGGCCGCGGGAATTTGCTCAGCGTTAAAGGACAACGACTATATAGGGAGCACCCACAGAGGTCACGGTCATCTGATAGCCCGCAATGCTGATTTGGGCAAGATGATGGCAGAGATTCTCGGCAAAGCCGACGGATACTCAAGAGGCAAGGGAGGATCCATGCACATAATGGCGATGGATAAAGGGATTTTGGGTGCCAACGGTATTGTAGGCGGCGGTATTCCAATGGCTACAGGGGCCGCATATATGGCTAAGTATAGAAAAACCGGTCAGGTTGTTGCGTCCTTTTTTGGAGACGGCGCAACAAATGAAGGCACTTTTCACGAAAGCATCAATATGGCTGCCGCATGGGATCTTCCTATTATATATGTTATTGAAAATAATTTGTATGGCATTTCGGTCGATACAAGAGATGTTACAAATACGATTGATTTAGCCGACAGGGCAATAGGTTACGGAATTCCCGGAGTCGTTACTGACGGAATGAATGTGATTGCAGTTTACGAAACTGCAAAACAGGCCGTTGCACGAGCCAGAAACGGAGGGGGGCCAACTTTAATTGAATGCAAGACATACAGATGGCAGGGGCATCATGTGGGGGATCCGGCCGACTATCGAAAGAGAAAAAGCGAGACTGAAAAGGAAGACTGGATGTCCAGATGCCCTATCGACAGCATGAGGAAAAAGAGCATCGAAGAAAAGAAGGTAAGCCCCTCCGATTTTGATAATGTTGAGTCAAAGGTAAACGATGAGGTTCGAAAAGCAGTGAGTTTTGCAAAAGAAAGTCCTTATCCGGACGCGGCAGAAGCGTTTGATGCCATTTTTGCGAAGTAGGAGGGCGGGACGATGAAAGAAATAACATATGCGCAGGCGATTTGTGAAGCGCTGGATGAAGAAATGGAACGGGATGACAGCATAGTCATGCTCGGTGAAGATATAGGATTTATAGGTGGTAATTTCAAAACTACCGTAGGACTGTATGAAAAATACGGCGATCTGAGGGTCAAGGATACACCGATATCGGAGGCCGGCTTTGTGGGTATGGGAATAGGCATGGCGCTTACCGGCCTCAGACCTGTCATTGAACTCATGTTTTCTGATTTTCTGCTTGTTTCTGCAGATCAGGTTATCAATCAGGCCGCAAAAATACGCTATATGTCAGGCGGTCAGGTAGCTGTGCCTATGGTTATACGGGCTCCGATCGGTGCAGGCCGTTCATCTGCCGCCCAGCATTCTCAAAGTATGCAGGCAATGGTTGCCCATTTTCCAGGACTTAAGGTGGTTGTGCCTTCGACTGCCCAGGAGGCCAAGGGGCTTCTTAAGACGGCCATCAGGGACAACAATCCTGTCTTATTTTTTGAACACAAGATGGAATACAACAGAAAGTACATGGTCGATGATATAGTTGAACCTATTCCCTTTGGAAAAGCCAATGTAGTAAGGGAAGGCAGCGATGTAACCATTGCGGCAACCTCTTCTCTTGTTATGAGATCTGAGGAGGCGGCTAGAAAGCTAGAAAAAGAAGGCGTATCTGTGGAGGTTATAGATTTAAGAACTATAGTACCTTTAGATCTGGATTCTATTATCAATTCGGTTAAAAAAACCGGTAAACTTATCGTGGCGGATGAAGCCCACGAGCGATGCGGTGTAGGAGCGGAGATCGGATTTCAGGTGATGGAGAAGGCCTTCTACTACCTGGATGCACCTATAGGACGGGTTAACACTCCCAACGTGCCTTTGCCTTTCAGTCCGGCGCTGGAGTTTCCGATAATTCCGTCTGCGGACAGGATTTACAGTAAAGTGATCGAAATAGCTGGATAGGAGGCAGTAATGGCTAATCTGATAATAATGCCTAAATTAGGCTTCAATATGAGCGAGGGGAGGCTTGTCAGATGGTACAAAAAGGAAGGCGATGCCATCAAAAAAGGGGAGGCCCTGTTTTCCGTAGAGACGGATAAAACCAGCATTGATATTGAATCCACCTGTGACGGATACGTGAGGAAACTTTTCATAGATGAAGGCGATATTCTTGGGGTTACTCTGCCCATAGCTATAGTCGGGGGCAAAAACGAAAGCATTGACGACATTATGAAGGAGGCTTTATTGCAGTTAGGTGATAAGGCTGAAGCCGTAGCATCCGGACCGATGGAATCAGCCGCGGTGCTGCTGCAGGAAAAAGAGAAGACCGAATCCTCTTTCGGGAAAAGGCAGATGGTTTCGCCAAGGGCTAGAAAAGCCGCGAGGGAAAAAGGCATTGACCTTTCCGTGGCGGATATAGAGGGTACGGGGTTTTCGGGAGGCATATGTGAAAAAGATGTACTTAAATATGCTGATGCCGCATCCGAAGCGAAGGCAAGTCCTCTTGCAAAGGCTATCGCTTCGGATAAGGGGATAAATCTCCTTACGATAAAAGGAAGTGGCCCAGGCGGAAAGATCATGAAGGATGACCTTTTTGCCGAAGAAAGCATTGATATCACCTCAGATGGAAAAGAGATTCGAAGTACCCTTCCATACAGCGGGGTGAGGGAAATTATCGGTAAGCGGCTTTCCGCCAGCAAGGTATCTGCACCTCACGTTTATTTTACACAAAAAGTCGATATGGAAGAGCTGTTGAGGTTAAGAAGCCAGGTTAACAGGACAGCAGGCTGGAAAACTTCCGTTACCGATTATATTATCAGAGCGGCAGTGCTTGCGATAAAAAAATATCCAGGCATAAATGCTTCGTTAATTGAAGATAGGATCGAGGAATACAGTTCTGTCAATGTAGGAATAGCCGTCGCTTCTCCTACGGGATTGATAGTGCCTGTTGTTAGAAATGCCGAGGGCATGAGCATTAATGAAATTTCGAAAGTCTCCTTCGGGTTGATCGAAAAAGCCAGGCAGGGGAGATTGACTCCAGATGAATACAACGGGGGAACATTTACCGTATCTAATCTTGGCATGTTCGGAATAGAGAACTTTACAGCCATCATCAACCCTCCTGAAGCTGCAATACTTGCAGTCAGCGCTACAAAGGATGAGCCTTGTGTCATCGAAAAACAGGTTTTGATAAAACCTATGATGAACATCACGTTATCTGCAGATCACAGAATAATAGACGGTTTGCTTGCGGCCCGGTTCGTAACGGAGATTAAATTGTTTCTTGAGAATCCGGTGAGTTTGATAATATAGGAGGATAGCATTGGATTTTGACATAATTGTAATAGGGGGCGGTCCCGGAGGATATGTTGCAGCGATAAAGGCAGCGCAGCTTGGAAAGCGCACTGCTCTTATAGAGAAAGATAAAATAGGCGGGACCTGCCTCAATAAGGGATGTATCCCCACCAAAGCATTGCTTAAAAGCATTGAAACGATGAAGGATGTAAAAAGGGCTTTGCAGTTTGGTGTTTTGGGCGTTAAACCCGAATCGATATCCCTGGATATGAAAGCGGTCCAAAAAAGAAAAGAAGGCATCCGCTCACAGTTGGTTGAAGGGGTTGGTAAGATACTGGAGGTAAACGGAGTCACCGTTTTAATGGGGGACGCTGCTATAGTGGATTCTCATACCGTCTTACTTGGCGAAAAAGCCTATACTGCAGATTATTTCATTATAGCAACGGGTTCCTCCCCTAAATCTTTAGAAATCCCCATTCATCCCGAAATGAAGGTTTATACAAGCAGCGACATTCTGGAAATTACCGATATACCTGAATCCATAGCTGTAATCGGCGGGGGAGTCATCGGTATTGAGCTTGCCTATTTTTTAGCCAATGCAGGCAGTAAAGTCACCGTCATCGAATTTTTAGATCGGATCCTGCCAATGGTCGATGAAGAGATTACCTACTATGCAGCGGACATGATGATGGATATCGGGGTAGATATTCATACAGGAGCAAGAGTCAAAGAGATAAAGAAAGATTTCGTCGTATTTGAAAAAGACGAAGCAGAACACAAGCTGATGGTATCAGAGGTTTTGATGGCCGTAGGGAGAAAGCCTGATATTGAAAGCATACCCTGCAGGCAACTTGGCATAAGGACCGAAAAAGGTGCCATTTTGACAGATGATACATTGAAAACCACCTTAGATAATGTATACGCAATAGGTGATGTAAACGGGAAGGCGATGCTTGCCCATGTGGCTTCTATGGAAGGTATCATCGCCGTTAAAAATATCTGCGGGCAGACATGTAAAATGGATTACGGCAAAGTACCTAGTGCTGTATATTTGCAGCCCGAAATTGCTTGCGTGGGTATGACTGAAGAGGAAGCAAAAAATAAATATAAAGATGTTAAGGTCGGCCGGTTTCCGCTTAGCGCAAACGGAAAAGCCAAAGTTGACGGTGAAGAAAAAGGCATGATTAAGGTGATCACCGAAGGGCGTTACGGTGAAATCCTTGGAGTGCATATGTATTGTATTCATGCAACTGATATGATCGCAGAATCTACTGCAGCCATGAAGCTTGAATGCACCAGGGAGGAATTATCCATGGTGATACATCCGCATCCGACTGTTTCCGAGGCGTTGGCAGAGGCTTTTTATGCGGTAAACGGAAGAGCAATCCATAACGTATAAGCAAAGGCCTTGCAGCTGCCGGCCTAAATTTTTTGCCGGATAAAATGCGTGCTTTTAAGTGGCGGTATATTTCACAAGGCAAAGGAGGACTTTCATGAAGGTATTAATTTTAGGTGGTGCGGGATTGATGGCGGAAGCGACGGAAATTGATTTTTTAGAAATCGACTCCGATGAAATATCGGAAATAACAATAGCCGATAATAATTCGGAGGCCGTAGAGTCGCGGATTAAAGGTTTGTCAAGTACGAAGGTGCGCGGAGAAATAGCTGATCTTGATGAAACAGAAAAGCTTATAAGGATGATGAGAAAGCACGATATCGTCGTTCATGCGGCAAACTATAATTCGGTGTATCAGTCAATAACAGCTGCATTGGAAGCTAAGGTGAACATCGTTACGCTTGTTCCCATCATAACCGGGCCTAAGGAGGCCTTTGACGATATCGGCGAAATTAAAGATGAATTTATGGATCATCTGAACAAGGATTTTCTGAATGCCGGATTGATCTGCCTCATCGGTATGGGCAGCGCACCGGGTACAGTCAACGTCATGGGGGGATATTTAGGAGACAAGTTCGACACAATAGAATCGATGGAGTTCAGTTATGTGTATGCTCACGAGGGAAAGCGCAAAACCCTTTTTGCTTTTGAACCCGAAGGAATGATCAGGCAATATACCCAATCTCCGATAGTTTTAAGAGACGGGGAATTTACTTTGCTTCCTCCGCGTGCCGGAAGAGAATGGGCGGTTTATCCCGACCCTATAGGAAGAACGGAAAGATTTTACATAATACACGATGAAGCCCGATTCTTTTACAGGCGGTTTAAGGATAAAGGGTTAAAAAATGTCGGTACAAAGGCAGGCTGGGGATCTGAATTCTTAAAGGAACTGGAGCTGTATGACAGATTAGGATTGCTGGACTCTGAAAAAAGGAAATTTTCCGGCGGTATGGTAGCACCGCTTGAGATTCTGGTTAAAGGAGCCTATAAAGATAAAAGCAGCGAAGTAAATAAAGAAAAGACCATAGATTACGGATGCACCAGACTGGAAATAAAAGGTGAAATAGATGGTCAAAGGTTAGAATACACCGGCGATGTCATCAGCAGGCCCTATGGGAATTTAGGCGGGACCCAGCAACGTACAGGCATGGCGGCTGCAATTGGGGTGCGCATGATAGGCAGGGGCGAAATATCAAAGAAGGGTTGTTACAGCGCTGACTATTATGTAGATCCTAAGATATATTTCAGGGAATTGCTTAAAAGAAATATTGAATTCTCCTATACTGTCAGGCATTTCGTTTAGGCACAATCGGTGGCGATGACGTTCTACTTGCGAATTAGCTAAATTCTTCTCTTGTGTACTTCAATAATCTGTGACAAAATAATGTCGTATAGCGACATTTGGGGGTTTACATTGATAAACGGCATTATGAGCGTCATCGTCATCTTCTTAATTCTGACAGTGGGATTTTGGTTTTCCATCAAAAAACGCTGGCCGCAAAATACCACTTCTGTGCTTTCTTTGATTGTAGTAAGGATATCAGCTCCAGCCCTGGCAATTGTCAGCATCTCCGACAGGTTTAACAGGGAACTGCTTCATCAGTCGGCATTTAACGTTCTCATAATAATGGGCTACACTGCAATGCTCTAT
>CAZHBR010000097.1:0-6418 GCA_964530755.1 uncultured Oscillospiraceae bacterium
TGGGAGAAAGAATAAGAAAAGAGAATACAGGCGCCTTTGGATAGCCAGGATCAATGCGGGAGCCAGAATGAACGGCATGTCCTACAGCAGACTGATGAATGGCCTGCGCGTATCGGGTATAGAGATAAATCGCAAAATGTTGTCAGAGATGGCGATTTACGATCCAAAAGGATTTGCAAGGCTTGCTGAGACTGCAAAAAAAGCGGTGGAGAAATAGACTGTTTTCGACAATCGTTTCTGACAAAAAATAAACCCCTCTCAAGGTTATAATCATAAAAACACCTGGGAGGGTTTTTTAATGGTCGTCTACGCGGAGTATTTATTTTTAGAAAATGGTCTGGCAGGATTGATAGTGTTGATTTTAACAGGTCAGATATGCGGGTTTCCAATTAAATGGCTTCGCATGATATTAGGGAGCATTTCCTGCGGTCTGTATGCCTTTACATTGTTTTGCACGTCTATGCCCTTTTTTATTTCTGTGGTATTAAAACTGCTATTTTCTTTAGCTGTGTTGTTTCTTGTTTTTCCATGCAGGGCGTGGAAACGATTCGGTCAGGGGGTTTTAGTCTTTTACATAGTCAGCCTGGCAATGGGTGGTGTCACCATCGGTGTCATGTATTTTGTCGGACTAATAGGGGTGGCCGGCATCGGTGGGTTCTATTTAGGCAATATCAATTACCGAACCGTTATATTGGGTATGATTGTCACCTGGATGCTTTTTTCCGTATTCATTTCGTTTCTTAAAGGAAGGCTATGGAAGGAAAGGGTTGACATGGATGTGGAGATTGAGATAGGGGGGGTCAGTAAAATAATACGGGGCATGGTTGATACGGGAAATTTTCTCTGTGATCCGATATCCGGCAGACCGGTATTCCTTGTAACTGAAAACCTTGTAAAGGGGTTAATGCCGGAATGGAATCCACCGGCTATATGTGAGAGATCGACAAATGAATGTATTTTAAATCGATACAGGCTGATTCCTTTTCGATCCATAGGAAAGGAAAAAGGCCTATTGACAGGAGTCCGGCCCGATCGAGTTGTCCTTTATGACAGACACGGAGGCCCTAAAGCAGTGGAAATTATTTTAGGGATATATGAAGGATCATTTCCTGCGGACCGGGATGGGATCTCTTATGAGCTATTGCTAAATCCGGCAGTGATGGAGGAGGGCGTTTTGAATGGATGACAGCTTTTTTACAGTGATCAGATACAAGATAAAAGCCTTATGGCTGTGGACTAAAGCTACCGGTAAAACAGGGCGGGGGATTTTTTACATAGGCGGCAGCGAGGTCCTTCCGCCTCCTTTATCCTCTGAGGAAGAAAAGGAACTGATCGGCAGGCTTCCAAAAAATGGCTGCGGTCAGAAAAACTGCGATCCAGAAAAAGAGAGTATAAGAGCCGCTAAATCTACGCTGATTGAAAGAAACCTGAGGCTTGTTGTGTATATCGCGAAGAAATTTGAAAATGCTGGCGTAAATGTTGAGGACTTAATCTCTATAGGTACCATAGGACTCATTAAAGCGGTCAACACCTTTAATCCGGAAAAAAACATAAAACTGGCCACTTATGCCTCCCGCTGTATTGAAAATGAGATTTTGATGTACCTAAGAAGAAACAGCAGGAATCGGGCTGAGGTATCCTTCGATGAGCCTTTAAATGTGGATTGGGATGGTAATGAATTGCTTTTATCTGATATTCTTGGTACAGAAAGCGATATCGTGTACAGTCACATTGAGGAGGAAGTCAATCGCAACCTGTTAGGCCATGCAATGAGAAAATTGACATGCCGGGAAAAACAGATCATGGAAATGAGGTTCGGTCTCATAAGCGGGAGGGAGATGACTCAAAAGGAAGTGGCGGATAAAATGGGAATATCGCAATCTTATATTTCCCGCCTGGAAAAAAAAATAATCGTCAGATTGCGGAAGGAAATAAGGAAGCTGGGCTAGTGTAAGCAAAGAAGATATGTTTCGACAGTATAAAACAGTATAAAAAAGATCCCGATGTACATAAATAATGCAAGGCGAATAAGTAAGCCGGCAGACAAAAAATAGGAAGCGGGGATCTGTGAAATGGCAACAAAAGTTGAAATCTGTGGCGTGAATACATCCAAATTACCCGTATACAAGGACGCCCAAATGAAGGAGATGATAGAGAAGATCAAGGGGGGGGATAAGGAGACAAGGGACGAATTCATAAGGGGGAATCTACGGCTTGTGCTATCCGTTATTAAGCGCTTTAGCAACAGGGATGAAAACCCCGATGATTTATTTCAGGTGGGATGCATCGGCCTCATTAAGGCTTTGGACAACTTCGACACGAGTCATAATGTGAAATTCAGCACCTATGCCGTTCCCATGATAATCGGTGAAATTCGGCGCTACCTGAGGGATAATAACGCGATCCGTGTAAGCAGATCTTTGCGGGATACAGCTTATAAGGCTTTGCAGGTCAGGGAAAAGCTGATGAAGGATATGCAAAAGGAGCCCACTATAACGGAGATCGCAAAAGAATTGGAATTGCCCAGGGAGGATGTTGTTGTAGCATTAGATTCCATACAGGATCCAATATCTTTATTTGAACCGGTCTTTCATGACGACGGGGATGCAATATACGTTATGGATCAAGTAAAAGATCCTAAATATTCAGATGAAAGATGGATGGAGAACATCTCAATATCCGAGGCGATGAAGAAGCTGCCTGCTAGAGAAAAACATATATTGACCATGCGTTTTTTTGAAGGCAGGACGCAAATGGAGGTGGCGGAGGAGATCGGCATAAGCCAGGCCCAGGTTAGCAGATTAGAAAAAAATGCTTTAAGATATATGAGAAAATATGTATGATACTGCTTAAGGTTTCAGCTGCCCGATTATGATATCCGGGCACGCTGTTCTTTTATATGTTTAACCCGGCGCGAATATGGTATAATCATTTTCAAAGGAAAAAAGTTGAAGATATTTATAATAGGTATCCGGCTGAAAAGGATGTACATAGAGTGAGGTGTAAAATGAAAAGATATGTTTGTGAACCTTGTGGATATGTTTATGATCCCAAGGAGGGAGACCCGGATAATGGCATTGAACCCGGGATAGCCTTTGAAGATTTGCCCGAAGACTGGGTCTGTCCGATGTGCGGTGCAGGTAAGGATATGTTTGTACCGGAATGAAATCAGTTCGTTCTTTTTTTAACAAAGGTGAGGGAAAATGTAAGCAGAAAGCATCCGAAGGACCAACCTCCGATCACGTCGGTGGGGTAGTGCACACCGAGATAAATCCTTGAGATGCCGAGCAGTAAAATAAGCCATACTGACAGGAGGGTAAGCAAAGATGCTGCCGTCCTGTTTTTTTTAGCATTTTTATCCGGAGAAAGTTGTCTGTGCAATATTGAAAGCAAGAGACCATAAAACAGTAAACCCGCCATTGCATGGCCGCTCGGAAAACTGTATCCTCCTGCCCAAATCAGCCAAAGGGCGGCATCAGGGCGGGGGCGTTTGAAAAGGATTTTCAAAAGGGTGTGTGCAGTCAAAGATGCGATCGCTGCAAAGGACAATGGCAGACCAAAGGAAAAGGAGGTTTTAGGCCATATGAGCAGCAGCATACATAGCAATGTAATGAACTGCCAACCAGCGAGGCAGGTGATTATTTGAAAGAATGAATCAAGAGATTCTGTTCTCAATGAAAAAAACCACGTCTGAACAGCGGTATCAAAAGCGTGTACTTTACCTGCAGTAACAAAACCGGCGATGGCGGCGAACATTGAAACATGTACCATCGCCGGGATAATAATTCCGGTTGTTATGTTTATCGGCATCATGCGCCGATGGTTTTTATCGTTGACCGGATGCATCTTTCGTTATAATTGATTGCTGGCCCCAAGGACGTTGCGGATTTTATGCTGCACCATGTCCCTGATTGCATTTCTTGCGGGTCCAAGATATTTTCTGGGATCAAAATCCTCCGGATGCTCAGTTAAATGTCTCCTTATTTCCGCTGTCATAGCCAGTCTCAGATCTGTATCGATATTGACTTTGCATACCCCGTATTTTGCGGCTGTGCGGATCATTTCCTCGGGAACACCTTTAGCACCCGGGATGTTTCCACCGTATTGATTGCATTTTGAAACAAATTCAGGTAAAACCGTAGATGCACCATGCAACACTAGGGGAGTGTCAGGAAGCAGCTTGTTGATAGTTTTAAGTCTTTCAAAATCCAGATAGGGCTCGCCTTTGAATTTATATGCCCCATGGCTTGTTCCAATGGCAATAGCTAAGGAATCGACACCCGTTCTTTCTACGAACTCTACCGCCTCGTCGGGATCTGTAAACGAAGAGGAGCGGGCATCAACGTTAATGTTGTCTTCAATTCCTGCCAGTCTTCCCAGCTCGGCTTCTACGACAACACCTTTTGCATGTGCGTATTCGACAACTTGTTTTGTAAGTGCAATATTTTCCTCGAGGGGATATTTTGAACCATCGATCATGACAGAAGTAAATCCGTCATCGACACATTTTTTACATATGTCGAAATCCTCTCCATGATCTAAGTGAAGACATATATCCAGCCCTGTGTCAGCCATGGCCGCTTCCACCAGCTTCAGCAGATAGACAGGCTTAGCATACTTTCTTGCACCCGCCGAGACTTGTAGTATCAGCGGTGCATTTTCCAGCTTGGCCGCATCTGCAATGCCCTGAATGATTTCCATATTGTTGACATTGAACGCCCCTACCGCATAGTCGCTTTTATGGGCTTTGGCGAACATATCCTTAGAAGTAACAAAAGCCATGATGAAGCACCTCCAGTTTCATTTGTTAAAACAATATCATCTCTAATTAAAAGTATACACCTTTAGCAGGAAGAATGCATGGCTTTTTCTGTTTTTAATTATTTTTCGTCTGAATTACTCAATGCCGAAAGTACCGGTCCCAGGGTATTTATTATTTCTTCCATGTTTCCAAGCTTTTTAACTCCGGAGATCGTATTGGAAAGATTATCGACCTTGCGGCTCGTTTTTCCGTCGGCTAAAAAAGTCTTCACAGAATTAAGGGAATCTTGAATTCTGTCGATTGAAGGGACCTTGCTCGGCGGCAGTTTCTGGATTTGGTGCAGATGATTAACCTGTTCAAGAGTATTTGTTACAGCATGCAACCGATCCAGCATCATTTCGATCTTGAAAGTATCAATGTAGTTAGGCCCCATAGGCAGCCGCAATTTACCTAAAGCCGGAAAGGCCGGTGTGGGCGGCAGGCCCTTGACGCCTTTATTGCCCAGTATAATTATTAGGGCTAAGGCTGTTGCAGGATTCATATGTACCCTCCGAAAACCATAAGATAGATTATAATATGTTAGAAAGAGGGGTAATGTGAATGGATATAAATCAAAAGATGCTCCTGGATCTCGCCGATGAACTGGGCTTAGGTTCAAATGATCAGGAAAGCATGAAAAAAGCGGCGAGAGCAGCCACGGCCTATAAAAATAATGATGAAGATGAGATTCTTGCGGAGATACTAGCCTTAAAGCGCACGATGAGAACCAATCCTGAGCAATTTGAAAAACAGCTTTCGGCTATCAAGGCATTGCGCCCTATGTTAAACCTGGAGCAGAAAAGCCGTCTGGATAAGATTATTGCCATGTTGGAAAAATAACGATGCTGCCTCAGTTCGTTATAATAGAGATTATTTCATTCGGTGTCGCATCGACAGGAATTTTAAAACTTCCCGCCTGGAGCTTTGTATCGGCTCCGGATTCATTTACAGCATCAAAAAATTCTTCTTTTGTCTGGAGCAAACCGGAATCTATTAAAATTTGTGCAATCTTGCTGCCGGTTGCTCCGTATTCAATATGAATCGACACCATTTCCTCATCGGAATTATCCGTATTTTCGCCTGACTTCTCTGCTTCCGCGTTCGTTTCAAGGCCTTCTGAAGGCTCTTCTTTTTCAGGTTCATTTTCCGGATCTTTTTGAGGTAAGCCGGTTTTGTTTTCAATTTTTGATGATGGTGCCTTTTCCTGTATTTGGGCTGCAAGGATTTCCGGATAGTTCATGATTATACTTATCCGGTCATTTATAATAAGCGCAATCAATAGATCATTCTTATCGTAAATTATATCTTTTATAAAGTTAGACAGTCTTTTCATGTGCATGCCTCTCATAGGATTCTCACATTAATTTATCATACACAGGATGTAAGTACAAATTACATTTTGGTTACGTTTACAATGGATAGTTTTTGCCAAGCAAATTATTTTGTTGTATAATTAAAAAATGATCAGAATGATAATCACTGAAAATCAGCAAAATCAAAGGCTGGACCGGTTCTTGAAAAAGTATTTCCCCAAAGCTCCCTTAAGCTATATTTACAAGATGGTTCGTACGAAGACGAAAGTCAACGGGACACGTGCAAAGGCGAATGAAATATTGC
>CAZHBR010000098.1:0-3650 GCA_964530755.1 uncultured Oscillospiraceae bacterium
ATGACCTTGGCAGAGGAAGGGATTGGCGCTGATCTGGCGGATTTAGAACAATACGAGCTAAGTTTGAAACAGGAAGCCGGCAAATGACCGATCTGCCGGCTAATCATGGAGAGTGATTGACTTGATCGTAAAAAAAGGTGAAATATATTATGCAGATTTAAGTCCCGTCATAGGATCAGAGCAGGGAGGGATACGGCCGGTACTTGTGGTCCAAAATGATGTTGGAAATAAATATAGTCCTACGGTGATCGTGGCAGCGGTTACCTCACAAATAAATAAGGCAAAATTGCCGACACATGTAGAGATTTCAGCAAAAGGACATGGATTGACGAAGGATTCGGTAATACTGTTGGAACAGCTTAGAACCATCGATAAAAAACGTTTGCGGGAAAAAATCGGACGCATTGATGAAAACAGCATTGAACGCACTAACTTGGCCTTATCCATTAGCTTGGGTATCGTCGATTTTTAGGAGGGAAAAATGAACAAAAGAAACATTGTCCTTATCGTTGTCGCCATGGTTGTATTGTTTGCCTCTTGGGTTTTTGCTTCCGATTCAGGGGGTCCGGGCTCCTCCGGCGATCCTGTTGTCACTAAAAGCTACGTGGATTCCAAGATAGCGGCGATAAAGAACAGCAGTGGTTCCGCCGCCTTTGAGGCGGTATTTGTAGAGGCCGGTAAAAAGTTAATCGGGGGAAGCGGTACTGAGCTGATTTTGCGAAGCGGTAGCGCGAGCGCAATCGACAATGGTGCAGACGGGCTTTCTGATCTGACGGGGGCGAAGGATCTGAGGCAAGGTGATCTGATTGAAAAAAATCATCTGATTCTGGTTCCAAGGGACGATGGAAGAGGCATCCTGGCCAAATCCGATATCTGGATAATGGTAAAAGGATCCGGCTCAATAAAATAGGTTAATTTACCCGCCTGTCAGATCAGGCGGGTTTTGAGGTTATAAAATGTGAAAGGGGTAAAAATGAAGAATTGGATTGCGGGGTTGGCGGCATTTTTGCTGGTTATGAGCCCTATTGCCTCATATCAGGCTTACGGGGCGTCTCTAGGGGATCCCCTTTACAGTGAGTCTTTGATTTTCAATGAAAAGACTGTACTTGCAAATGGTGTTCATTGGAGCAGTCAGGCGGGTGATAAAATAACTGAAAACTACATTGAATACAGCCCTGGAGGATCGGTGATCCCGATAATTTCACATGGAAATGATGTATATGGGGCCGCAAGCTTCAGAGCGGTTGCGGCAAAAGAGAAATCCAAAGGAGTATATGTTCTTGCGGGGGTCAATGGAGATTTCTTTGAGATGAGTACGGGCATACCTGTAGGTATGACGATTGAAAACGGAATTCTGAAAACCTCGGAAAGCTTTCTTTACCATTCAGTAGGGTTTTACAAGGACGGAAGCGCTATAATCGGCAAGGCAAATATGAATATACGTCTTGGCGGACCTGCCCTCGGCGGCGGTATTGATCAGCTGCATTTAAATAAGAAGCTTACTACCGTATCGGGAGTTGTTTTATATACTGTTGATTTCGCCGACGATGATACGAACAAGGTAAATATTCCGGCATATAATATCCTTCTCAATGTAAATTCAGGCGTGCCGGGCATTAATGGAACAATGGAAGCTACCGTGGAATCCACATTCGAATCTCAAGGTTTTGTTAAAATACCCGAGGGAAAAGTGCTGATCAGCATGGCCAGGGAAACAGCCTATAAGAATACGCTGGACAAGCTGATGCTTCTAAATGCGGGGGATGAAATTACGATAACGTTTAAAGCCGATGAATTATGGAACGATGTATCATATGCGATAGGCGGAGGGGATAAACTGCTTCAAGCCGGAAAGAATGTAGCCCCCCAAACTAAAGAGGTCAATCCACATACAGCATTCGGAATAAAAGCCGATGGAAGCATGCTGCTTTACACTGTTGACGGGAGACAGGCGGGTCATAGCAGAGGCTGCACTTTGTCTCAGCTGGCAAATCGCCTGTTGGAGCTCGGCTGCGTTGATGCCATCAATTTGGATGGGGGAGGTTCTACCGCCATATATACAGTTTATCCCGGAGACAACATACTTACTTTGATTAACAGTCCGGCTCAAACGCCTCAAAGAAGCTGTGCAAACTATATTCTACTGATAAATACGGCAAAGCCGGCTGGCGACGTCGGCAACTTGCACCTTTATCCTTTCAATGTGAATCTGCTAAAGGGAGCGTCGTGTACTTTTAATGTAAAAGCGACGGACAAACATTATTATCAGGTTCAGGTTCCCGATTCTCTTGATTTCAGTACGTCCGGAAATATAGGTACTGTCGATGATAAAGGTGTGCTCCGTGCAGGCAATACCCCGGCAGTCGGAGAAGTGATCGCAAAAAGCGGCAGCAGGGCCTATGGAAGCGCAAAAGTGTCTGTAGTCACGAGGCCCGACAGCATCACCGTTATAGAAGAGTCCACCGGGAAGCAGGCCTCCGGTATATCCATTAACGGCGGGGAATCCTATGATTTATCTGTTTCGGCGGTCTATAAAAAAATGCCTCTTGTTGTTTCTGATGATTGTTTTACTTGGAGCGTGCAAGGGGATATCGGCAGCATCAATGCAAACGGACTCTTTACAGCGGCAAATATATCCGAGGGGAGCGGCAGCATTAAGGTTTCTGCGGATGGAGTGTCTGCCACTGTGCCTGTTAAGATAACGAGCGACGGAATGGTCATTGAAACATTCGAAGGGAGTACAAGCAAGCTTCAAAAAGAAGGCATTCCGGGGTTGACGACAGGAATCAACAAGGATCTTACAAAGGTTCGATACGGCTATCAAAGCGGTGTTTTAACCTATAATTTTGCAGCCGCCGAAAGCGATGTGATAACCCTCCCGACCAATATAACCTTTCAAAGGATTCCGGGAAATCTAAATCTTTGGATTTACGGGGATGGATCAGGTAACACGGTGGGAATAAAATGCACAGCAAAGGGCAAATCGGAAGAGATAATTGCGGCACGTTTGGATTTTAGCGGCTGGAAGCATTTTGTCGTCAGCCTGCCCGGGGGAACGGAAAAAATAGATGCATTGCAGCTTGTTAAAACAGGCAGCACAAAAGGAACTGTATACCTTGACCATCTTATGGGCGGATTTGGTTATTATGTGGACAATGAGCCTCCTGTAATTCAATTATCTGTAGATAACGGTTCTGTTGTCGCTACGATAAATGATCTTATGGACGGCTCTATTTCAAATGATCGAATAAGGCTGACCTACGACGGTGCTCCTTTGCAATTCAAGTACGATACAAATACAAAGAAGCTATCGGCATTGCTTCCGGAAGCGGACGGGAAAACCCACAGGCTGTCTGTAGTTGCAGAGGATCTAAGCGGCAACCTTGAGCGGAAGGGTCTTACTATTTCCGGTCAGGGCCAGATTCAGCCCTTCATCGATATGAACGGGCATTGGGCTTCCGTGAATACCGGATTTCTTTACGATAAAGAAGTAGTAAGCGGTATAAAAACAACGAAGGGACTCGCCTACAATCCCGAAAGAAGCCTTACCCGGGCTGAATTTGCCGTGCTGATGACGAAATGGCTTTCCATAGATCCGGTAAAATACAGCGGCACCAGCCTCCCCTTTGAGGATGCTTCAAATATTCCCT
>CAZHBR010000098.1:3660-5971 GCA_964530755.1 uncultured Oscillospiraceae bacterium
TTCTTGAATAAATATTTTAATGAAGAAGGAAGAAAACTTTATTTCAAACCTGAAGGAAGCATAAGCCGTGAAGAGGTTATGACTATCATCGGTCGAACTCAGGCAAGGGGATATAAAGAATCCGACCTGTCCGCTTTTTCGGACAGGGCCCAGGTTTCAGACTGGGCATTACCCTATGTAAAAACGCTTGTACAGCAGGAAATAATATCCGGTTATAGCGGCAAGCTTTGGCCCAAGGATCTTGTAACCAGGGCGCAGGCGGCTACCATGATTATGAGCCTGTTTTAGTTGGAGGCGTTTTAATGAGGATATTGCTTTTTGCCGCCGGGGGAGATATCGGCGGCGGGAAAACACATATATTATCTTTAGCCAGGGAGCTCTCGGCCCGAAATGAATTAAAGCTTTTAAGCTTCAGGGAGGGCGTTTTGGCGGATGAAGGGCGGGCAATCGGCCTTTCGGTTGATGTTTTAGATAATGGCCTGAATGTAGCGTTAGATATGAAAATGGTGTTGAAAACGGTCGATGACTTCCGTCCTGATATCATTCATTGCCATGGTGCCAAAGCAAATATGTACGGTGTACTTGTAAAAAAACTGCGATCCATAACAGTTATGACTACTGTGCATTCAGACCCGAAGCTTGATTATTTAGGCATGCCGTGGAAGCAGCTCACTTATGGTCTCATCAATAATATAGCCCTTCGCAACATGGATTTTTATATAGCGGTGGCTGACAGGATGGAAAGAAACCTCATCGAAAGAGGCTTTGATCCGCAAAAGATATTCACTATTTTTAACGGTTTGGACTTTTCAGGTGCAAAAGATATTCCAAAGCCCCCGAAATCTGAAGAGGAAGACATCGTGGTAGGCATAGCGGGACGTTTAACGGCGATAAAGGATATAAGTACGGTTATTCGTGCATTTTCCTTTGCCTATGATAAGAATAAAAGGCTGCGGCTTGCGATAGCCGGCACAGGGGAGGAGGAAAAACAATTAAAGTCTCTGGCGAAGGAGCTTAAAATATCGGATCGAGTGGATTTTGTGGGTTGGGTAGACGATATTCACGGATTTTTTTCCGGAGTGGACATAAATGTGTTGGCTTCGCTATCGGAAGGCTTTCCTTATTCTTTACTTGAAGGTGCTCACGAACACTGTCCTGCCGTAGCAAGCAGGGTAGGAGGTATCCCCGCACTGATAGATCACGGTGAAAACGGGTTTTTGTTTGAGGCGGGGGATGTTGCGGCCTTAAGTGAATATATTCATCTGCTGTCTATAGATTATGATTTAAGAGCGAGACTCGCCAAAAACCTCTTTAAAAGGGCCAGATCTGATTTCTCGTTAACAAAGATGTGTGAACATCAGGAGAGGGTATACCATTCGATATTAAAGCGAAGAAACCAGGGGAAAAGATACGGTGCCGTTATATGCGGTGCTTACGGAAGAGGTAATGCCGGCGATGAGGCCATTTTAAAGGCTATTTTGTCGCAATTTCGGGAAATTGACCCGGATATGCCCTTTTGGGTCATGTCAAGGAACAAGTGGGAGACCCGTGTGGCGCATAAAGTTAGATCCATGTACATATTTAACTTATTTTCGCTTTTTAGAAATTTAAAGAGAGCCCGGATCTTTGTAAACGGGGGAGGCAGTTTGATTCAGGATGTTACTTCCTCACGCTCTTTATATTTCTATCTTTTTACGCTTAAAGCCGCTAAATTATGCGGTTGCCGCATCATTATGTACGGTTGCGGTATAGGTCCGATCAACTCCGCTTATAACAGAAAAATCGCAGCGTCTGTATTAAATGAAACCGCTGAAATCATCAGCCTCAGGGACAGCATTTCCTTTGATGTATTAAAAGAAATGAAGGTCGGTAAACCGGAGATTTTATTGGCGGCAGATCCCACGATCAATCTTTCAAAGGCAGGCCCGGAGGAGGTGGAAAAGGCGTTTTACAAAGAAGGAGTTCCAGCGGATGTTCCTAAGATCGGATTTTGTTTGCGAAACTGGCCGGGTTTCCACAGTCCGGAGTCTGTAGCTGCCGCGGCGGACTACGCTTATAATACCTATGGGCTTTTGCCTGTGTTTCTTCCCATCGAAATTCCTAAGGATGAAAGCGCTGCGGATAGGGTAGCTTTGTACATGAAATCCCCGTACTATGCCTGTAGAAATAAACATCATGTCGAGGAGCTGATAGGCATGTTGGGGTCTATGGAAATAGTGGTCGGTATGCGTTTGCACTCCCTTGTCTTTGCGACGGCAGGAGGATCTCCTGTAATCGGGATATCCTACGATATAAAAGTGGACAGCTTCAT
>CAZHBR010000098.1:5981-6417 GCA_964530755.1 uncultured Oscillospiraceae bacterium
GTCCGATCTTAACAAGGAGTGGCTTTGCCGGGAGATAGATGCCGCTGTGGTTAATGGACGAAGCCGTGCAAAGATTGCTTTGAATTTGTTGAGGCAGGCGGAGCGGGCTAATATCAGGGCTGCCTGGAAGCTGCTGGGGCAAGGGTAGAGGGGGTGTTTATCAGTTGAAAAAAATCATATGCATTTCGACCTCTCCTTATAAACCTTTTCCTACGAGAAAACAAAACGTAATGAATCGACTGAAGGATTCCCTGATACTTTATTTTGATCCCCCTGTTTCTGTGATTGCACCTTTGAAAGACAGATCGGCATTCCGGCGCCTGTTTGCCTGGCGCAAAGGGAAAGAAAAGGTTCGGGATAATATAAGTGTTTATTCTATGCCTCCTGTCCTTCCTTTTTTCAACAGGTATCGTTTTATAAACAAGATTAATCAATC
>CAZHBR010000099.1:0-6410 GCA_964530755.1 uncultured Oscillospiraceae bacterium
CTGAACACCAAGGGTGTCCATCGTGAGGTGGAATCTGAAGGAAGGTGCAGGCAAAACTCCGGTCTGACGAACAGAAATCACATAAAGCCGAAAACAAGGGTAAAGCTTCTAAACAAGCCAAAGCCCGATATCTGCACAGAATTGCTTGCATATGGGGCAGATATATGGAGTGAAAAATTGCGTTTACCCGGGGAGGTCCCACAGACGGATGGAAACAGAGTAAGAAACCCGCAGTAGCAACGAACTGTGAGAAGCCGGCAGAGGTCATAGTGTGCGCGCACTTTTACTCGTTTAAGCTGGGTTTGTGTCAATGTAATTCTTCCCCCTTTCACGATTCATATTCTATTTCAAAAAGAGACATTATCTCAAGTGAATTATATAGTGACATTATCACAAGTTAACCACACCAATATTGTAGTGTTGTCATATGACTATACATGTGCTATACTACCATTTGGATTAGTCGGAAATGTAAGCCAGCGTTGTAAGGATCGTCAGGGAGGGCAGAAATGCATACTGTGACAGAGCGTATATTAAAACAGAAAAAAGAAAGGGATGCGGTGATATTAGCCCATTATTACGTTAATGAGGACGTTCAGGCTATCGCCGATTACGTCGGTGATTCATATTATTTAAGCGAATTGGCGGCATCGATTCCTAATAAAATGATAGTATTTTGCGGCGTATCTTTTATGGGAGAAAGCGCTAAAATTTTAAGTCCCAGGAAGACGGTTCTTATGCCGGATTCCAAAGCGGATTGTCCTATGGCACATATGGCTGATATAGAAGGGATTAACGCTGTGAAGGCGCGTTATGAGGATGTAGCAATCGTTTGCTATATTAATTCTACAGCGGATATAAAAGCTAATTCTGATATATGCGTTACATCTTCGAACGCTTTGAAAATATTGCGTCAATTACCTAATAAAGACATTTATTTTATACCGGATTCAAACTTGGGACGCTATGTTGCGGGAGAATTGCCGGGAAAGAATTTTATGTTTTCTGGCGGGTATTGTCACGTGCATACCGGGATAACAAGAGAATCTGTTTTGAAAGCCAAGGCTCTGCACAAGGGGGCAAAAGTGCTGGCACATCCTGAGTGCACGAAGGATGTGCTTTCGGAGGCCGATTATATAGGGAGCACAAAAGGAATAATAGAGCACGCCTCATCTATTGAAGAGGATTGCATAATATGTACAGAATCAGGGATTTCATATGAGCTTAGAAAGCGTTGTCCGGGAAAAAACTTTTATTTCCCTAAAGACGGGTGTATTTGTCCCGATATGAAAATGATCACGCCGGAAAAAGTGGCTGTATGTCTTGAAGAGTTGACCGGAGCGGTGGAAGTAGATGACCAAAAAAGATTAAAAGCTATAAATGCCTTAGAAAAAATGTTGAAATTAGGAAGGTGACGGATTGTACAATGATCGATAAACCCGATGTTGTAATAGTGGGCAGCGGTGCGGCCGGATTGTTTTGTAGCCTGTCTTTGCCAAAGGACAAGCGTATCCTCATCATCACAAAAAAAGAGGCTGACTGCAGCGATTCTTTCCTTGCACAAGGCGGAATATGCACTCTCAGAGATGGGAATGATTATGAAAGCTTTTATGAGGATACTATGAGGGCAGGCCATTATGAAAACAACCATGCGGCTGTGGATTTAATGATTCGAAAATCCCCCGAAATAATCGATGCTCTTTTAGGGCTCGGCGTAAGATTTGAACAAAAGGATGGGCGGTTCGTGTATACAAGGGAGGGAGCCCATTCGAGGGCCCGTATTCTGTATCACGAGGATGTGACGGGCAAAGAGATTACCGGAAAGCTTTTATCAAATGTAAGGTCCAGGGAAAATATAAGAGTAGTGGAGCATACGACTATGCTCGATATTCTGCACAATAAGAATCGCTGCACCGGAGTAATTGCCGCCGGCAAATATGGTTCTTTGCAAGTAATTCCTACAAAAGCCGTGGTATTTGCTACAGGCGGAATCGGCGGTCTTTTCGAAAATACAACAAATTACAGGCATTTGACAGGGGATGCGATTGCAATCGCATTAAAGCATAAAATAAAGGTCACGAATCTAAACTATATACAGGTACATCCTACCGCTTTATATACAAAGACAGAGGGCCGCCGCTTTTTGATCTCGGAATCGGTGAGGGGTGAAGGGGGAGTGCTGCTTTCAAAGAATATGGAAAGATTTGTCGATGAGCTTTTACCTCGCGATGAAGTGACCAAGGCCATACTTAAGCAAATGGAGAAGGATAAGACGAAGCACGTATGGCTTTCTGTAAAAAATATGAAAAAGAAAACCATAGTAAGGCGTTTTCCAAACATATATTTTCATTGTCTTTCAAAAGGGTACGATATGGCTGAAGAGCCTATTCCTGTTACACCGGTGCAACATTATTTGATGGGCGGTATACAGGTCGACTGCAAAGGAAGAACATCGATGGAACAGCTTTATGCAATAGGCGAAACATGCCATAACGGTGTGCACGGGGCCAACCGTCTGGCAAGCAACTCTCTATTAGAAAGTCTCGTGTTCGCCAAAGAGGCTGCAATACATATCCGGGATACTATCAATGGACAGAATGCTGAATCTAAAGATGTGGATCTTTCAAAATATGAAAATATTCAAAAGATACAATCATGCTATAAGGATATGATTATCCGGGAAATAGAAAGGGAAAAACAATTATGATTATGCCGATGATGATGGATGATTATATCAATCTCGCCTTAAAAGAGGATATAACGAGCGAGGATATTACCACAAATGCAGTGATCAGTGAAAATGAGGACGGTAAAGTCAGTCTCATCTGCAAGCAGAGTGGAGTGCTGGCCGGGCTTCGCGTATTTGAGCATGTTTTTAAGCTTTTAGATGAAAGGGCCTTTGTGGAATCTGATTATAGTGACGGCGACACAATCAGCAGCGGGACAGTTGTCGGGGAGGTTTTTGCAAAGGTGCGGGCATTGCTTACAGGAGAAAGGACTGCGTTGAATTATCTGCAGCGTATGAGCGGGATTGCCACACATACAAAGGAACTGTCGTCGATGCTGGAGGGGACGGGTATCCGGCTGCTTGACACGAGAAAGACAACGCCTAATATGAGGATTTTTGAAAAATATGCAGTACGTATGGGGGGAGGATGCAATCATCGCTATAATTTGTCTGATGGAATTCTTATTAAAGACAATCACATAAATGCTGCAGGAGGGATAACTGAAGCCGTAAAAAAAGTGCGCGCCTATATGCCATTTATAAAGAAAATCGAAATTGAAGTGGAAAGTCTCGATATGGTAAGAGAGGCTTTAGAGACAGGTGCAGACATAATAATGCTTGACAATATGGATTTGGCGACAATGAAAAAGGCTGCCGAAATCATCGGTGACAGGGCAAAGATCGAATGCTCGGGAAATATTACATCCAATGTGGTTTCATCTCTGGCTTTAATCGGGATAGATTATATATCATGCGGTGCATTGACTCATTCATCTCCTATCCTGGATTTTTCCATAAAAAACCTACAAGTGGTCGGAGATTAGATGCATGGAGGTAGCGATGAAAAAAGAGAAAAGAAGAGAAGACCTTTTGGCCTTGTTAAGACGCAGTCGTAAACCGCTTTCCGGCAGCAATCTGGCAAAAAAATTCGGTGTCAGCCGACAGATTATCGTGCAGGATGTAGCCTTGCTCCGGGCCTGTGATCACAAAATAATCTCAACTTACAAAGGCTACGTATTAGATGATGATCCGGTATGTAAAAGGGCTGTTCGGGTCCGTCACAGCGATGATGAAATAAAAGAGGAGCTTTATTCCATCGTAGATGAAGGTGGCCGCGTAGTGGATGTATTTATTGATCATGAGGCTTACGGCATGATAAAGGCGGATCTTTATGCTGCGACAAGAGGTGACGTGGATGAATTTGTTGAACATATTAAAAGTCGAAACATCAGTCCTTTAAAAAATCTTACCGACGGTTACCACTATCATACCATTGAGGCAGAATCTGAAGAAATACTGGATCGGATTGAAAAAGTGCTTAAAAGCAAGCAATTTCTGTTGTAAATGCATGTCGGCCTTGCCCCGGAAGACTGTTTCGTAGTATAATATTTCCAAATTGGAATGAAAGGGGGCTTTGCTGTATGGGGTGGAGGTTTGTAATATCGCTGATAATCGCCTTGATCGTCGCCTTTTTCGCTTTGCTCAATGCCGAGGTAGTGGTAATAAAATATCTTTTTGGAGAGCTCAGGATTTCCCAGGCGCTGGTCATTTTGATCTCCGCTATTTTTGGGGCTTTTACTGTGATGATGCTTTCTTTAATACGTCAAATGAAATTGAAAGTACAGGTTCGATCGGACAGAATGACGATCGATTCTTTAAAAAAGGAGGTGGAATCCCTGAAAAACAAGCAGGCTTCGGTATGCGATGCCGAAATTGCAGATGATGCAAATACTGCGGGGATTAATAATGTCAATTGATAGAGTGCGAGAATATTTAAAAAAGTGGGGACGTGAAAAGGATGTAATTGAGTTTACTGTATCCAGCGCAACTGTAGCGCTTGCGGCAGAGGCTGCGGGAGTTATACCTGCAAGGATTGCAAAGACCCTTACCTTTGAGGGTAAGGACGGATGTATATTGATTGTAACCGCAGGGGATGCTAGGATTGATAACGGCAAATTCAAAAAACGTTTTCGAACAAAAGCCCGCATGCTTGATCCAAATAAAGTTCTGGATTATACAGGGTATGAAATCGGAGGCGTATGTCCTTTTGCAATAGAGCATCCGGAGGTAACTGTTTATTGCGATATATCTATGAGGAGATTTTCAACTGTATTTCCCGCCTGCGGGAGCAGCAATTCTGCTATAGAGCTTTCCTGCAATGACATTTTCAAGCTTTCCGGCGCATCCGAATGGGTGGATGTTTGCAGAGATTGGGAGCCCGTGCAAGGTCAATAGATACAGATAAGAGTCATACTATGATTCTTATCCTCATATCGTAATACTGGGATTTTGCAGTCTCAATTCCTCTGCTTGCTTTATTTTTTCCTTATTATGTTGTATAATATCAGAAAATAAGCTAGATCGAAGGAGGTTTATCATGGGAGCAATTAAGGAAAAGATTGTTGCTAAGGGGATCGATATAGCTTTAAACTATCTTGACAAAGATTTTGAAAGAAATCTTTCTAAACTTATGGATTGGGTCGATCGATTCGATGTTCACGACAACATAAAACCTGAAAGGGACCTGGTCCGAAAGGTGGCTTTGGATCCCGAAAGCAATTGGCATCGTTATGTGTTGAATCTGTGGAACGATATCGATCGCGATACGCTTAAGAATTTTTTTACCAACTTTATCGTTCAAAGCAACATCATTGGGAATCATAAGCGAAAAACGCTGTCGGCGCAATATGATTGCAGTATCCCATGGGCAATCCTTTTGGATCCCACGTCTGCATGCAACCTTCATTGTACCGGATGCTGGGCGGCTGAATACGGACACAGTTTAACGATGAATTTTGAAACCTTAGATGACATCATAAGGCAAGGGAAAGAGCTTGGTACATATATGTATATTTTTACCGGGGGCGAGCCTCTTATACGAAAGAAGGACATAATCCGCCTATGCAGCAAGCATGACGAATGCCAGTTCCTTGCCTTTACTAATGGCACCTTAATTGACGAGAGTTTTGCCGATGATATGTTCAAAGTCAAGAATTTCATACCGGCAATAAGCTTAGAGGGATTTGAAGAGGAAACCGACGATCGCAGAGGGGAAGGAACCTTTAAGGCTATTGTCAAGGCTATGAGCATCTTAAAGGACAGAAAATTGCCCTTTGGGGCTTCCTGTTGCTATACCAGTCAGAATACCGAGGTCGTGGGCAGCGATGAATTCTTTGATTTCCTTGTTGATCAGGGATGCCTGTTCGTCTGGCTGTTTACGTATATGCCTGTTGGGGTAAATGCGGTGCCCGAATTGATGGTAAGTGCGGAGCAAAGGGAGTATATGTACAGAAAGGTTAGAAGCTTCCGTAGCACAAAACCTATATTTTCAATGGATTTTTGGAATGACGGAGAATTCGTTGACGGATGCATTGCAGGAGGAAGATGCTATCTGCATGTAAATGCAAACGGTGACATAGAGCCCTGTGCTTTTATTCACTATGCGGATAGGAATATACACTCTGATACGTTGCTGGATGCCTACAGGGCGCCTTTATTTCAGGCCTATCGCCACAACCAGCCATTTAACAGCAATCATCTAAGACCCTGTCCTCTTCTTGACAATCCTGAAAAACTGAGGAAGATGGTTACAGAAAGCGAGGCCGGGTCTACGGATATTTTAGCGCCTGAAGATGTCAATAAACTGTGCGATAAATGTGTTCAAAAAGCAGCTGAATGGGCT
>CAZHBR010000100.1:0-6317 GCA_964530755.1 uncultured Oscillospiraceae bacterium
TGGTCTGAAGGCACATTTAGGTACCCATGATTGCAGGGAAATAGAGGAGATGATAATTCAGGGTGACAGCCATGCAAAATTTATCTACGAAGCCCAGGCATACCAGATTGCAAAGGGCATTGGTCAACTGTCACCTGCTATAGAGGGATCAATCGATGGCATTATTATCACAGGTGGTGTCGCTTATTCAAAAATGCTGACCGATATGGTCGTAAAAAGGGTTGAATTCATTTCTCCGGTTTTCATTATGCCCGGTGAGAATGAATTAGAATCCTTGGCCTTTGGCATCCTGAGAATACTTAAGGATGAGGAGGGTGTAAATCAATATGTTGATCCTGTATCAGAGAACATCGATTATTTTATTTGAGCATTGATCAGGCCAGGAGGTAGAAAATGATTTCACAAGAGATGGTTAAGCTAGGGAAAAGGCGTTCCGTGATAAGAGAAGCATTTGAATATGCCAAGAAGCGGTCTGCGCTTATTGGTGAAGAAAATGTGTTTGATTTCAGTATAGGAAATCCTAATGTTCCGGCACCTGAAAGCGTAAACGAAACTATTATCGAATTGTTAAAACAAAAGGATCCGATCGTATTGCATGGATATTCTTCGGCCCAGGGGGATCAATCCGTAAGAAGTGCGATCGCGAAGCATTTAAATACAAAATTCACGACCGAATTATCACCTGATAATATTTATATTACCACAGGTGCAGCGGCTGCTCTATCAATCAGCATAAAGGCGATCGCTGTACCTGATGATGAATTTATCATATTTGCACCTTATTTTCCAGAATATAAAATATTTATTGAAGGGGCGGGGGCAAAACCTGTAGCTGTCGGGTCAGATAACAGTTTTCAGGTGGATGCGGGGAAGCTTGAATGTGCAATAACACCGAAGACAAAGGCAATCATATTGAATTCTCCGAACAATCCTTCGGGGGTTGTTTTGTCAAAAAAAACCATTAAAAAGATCTGTGGTGTGCTGAATAAAAAAGAGCAGGAATACGGCCATTCAATTTATCTTATTTCCGATGAACCGTACCGTGAAATAGTTTATGATAATATCGAGGTCCCATATTTGACCCATTATTATAATAATACGTTTGTTTGCTATTCCTATAGTAAATCTCTTTCCATACCGGGAGAACGAATTGGATATATCGTAGTATCAGATAAAATGCATAACGGCAGTGATGTATATGCTGCAGTATGCGGAGCCGGCAGGGCCTTGGGTTACGTCTGTGCTCCAAGCATGTTTCAACATGTAATTGCAAAGTGTATCGATGAGGTTGCAGATATATCGGTATACGAAAAAAATCGTGACATTCTATACCGACATCTTTTAGAATACGGTTATAGCTGTATAAAGCCAGATGGGGCCTTCTATCTTTTTGTCAAATCAATGGAGTCGGATGCAGCTGCTTTTTGTGATAAGGCGAAAGAATATGAGCTTTTGCTTGTTCCAGGTGACGATTTTGGCTGCCCCGGTTATGTACGAATAGCCTATTGTGTTACAACAGAACAAATCCTGGGTTCACTGCCGGCTTTTGAAAAGCTGGCAAAGGATTACAGCAGATCCTGAAGGAATCTATAGAATTCATAACGTTTTACGGACAGGCTGCGGCATCATTAATCGTTGGCTGAAGGTTCCCTTCCACAAGGAAATAAAGCCGGGGCAGGTATAGGCAGCGTAAGCTGACATTGTTTACCTTCCCGGATATATCCTTGAACCTGGGCCGGGTCAACAGTTCTTAGGACAGCATTTGATGGGTTTTAAAAAATCCCTCCCAGGGATCAGCTTGTTCAAGCCTTTTTAGGGCTTCTTTCATGGTAATTCCGTCTGGGGCAACGCTATAAAGCTCGTCCCATGCAATCGGCATCGATACGGGGGCGCCCTTCCTTGCACGAATGGAATAAGGGGCTATGCTTGTGGCCCCTCTTCCGTTTCGGATCCAGTCTATGAATATCTTATTTTTTCTTTTATTCTTTCTGATATTGCTCGTGTAGCGGTCAGGCCATTTCCCCTCCATGACGTCGGCTGTTTTTCGGGCAAATTCATAAAAGATATTCCATGAAACGGCAGGCTTTAATGGAATGACGATGTGATAGCCTTTGCCTCCGCTTGTCTTAAGATAGCAATTAAGGGAAAGCTCAGTCAGTATTGTTTTAAGATCCTGCGCCCCCTGACGCACTTTGTTTATATCCATATCCTCATCCGGATCAAGATCAAAGACCATCATATCAGGTTTTTCCAAAGCATTTATACTGCTTCCCCATGTGTGGAATTCCAAGGTTCCCATTTGAGCCTCGTAGATAAGCCCGGTGATGTCATCTATATAAAAGTATTCGTTTTTTTCACCATCACTGTTTAGCACCTCTATCGTCTTTATCGCTTTGTTGTAAGGACCCGGATGCTTTTTATAAAAACAGGATTCGGCAATCCCTTTAGGACAGCGTATAATGCTTAGGATTCTGTTTCCTGCATATGGGAGCATCCTCTTTGCTATAGCTTCGTAATAGGCTGCTATGTCCCCCTTTGTAATTTCGGGATCATCGAATATGATTTTATCAGGATTTGTGATTGTAATATCCCTTATGGTGAGGCTGCCCTGGGTTTTTTTCATGATGATCTCCGTTTCATACGGCAAAATTTGCTGTTTAGGCTTTTCCCTTATGACCTCCTTTGGTGATTTATCTACACGCAGCCCTTTATAGCTTGCATGTCTTAGCAGGTTCTTTTCAGTCCATTCTGCAAATTTTATTGAGGCCACCAACTCGGGTTTAAGCCATGTGATCGTTTCCTTGAGTTTTTCCTTCATTTCAGTTTTAAAAGGTGAAACATCTGTTTTAATACCATTGAATTTGCCTAGCAATAAGTCCATATCAGCTTCGCTTATGCCGGTACCTGCCCTGCCTGCATATATCAATTCATCGTTTTCATATACGCCCAAAAGAAGGGAGCTGATACCGCTATTTCTTTTTTCCGAAAGAGTATATCCTGCTATTACAAATTCCTGCCTGTTGTCGCATTTCAATTTGATCCAATCACCGTTTCTTGTTCCGCTGTAAAGTGAGTCCGTTTTTTTGCCTATTATTCCTTCCAAGCCGGCATCGCAGGCCGCCTTCAGGCTTTCTTCGCCTTTACCTTCGATGTGGCGACTGTAGAAAAGATTCCAGGGAGCATCTTTCATTAGACTCTCCAGTTTCTTTTTCCTGATAATAAAGGAGTCGTTTCTGAGGTCTTTGCCGTTAAGTGCGAGAATATCAAAGATAATGTAGGTCAGCCTTTGCGGATTGGGGTTTCTCATGTAGTTTTGCAGGCTGTGAAAATCTGTTTTACCGTGCTCATCTATAATTGCAATTTCTCCGTCAAGCACCATAGATATTCCGCCGGCCAAATCGATAAGAGAGACTGCAATGTCTTTAAATCTTCCCGTATAATCATTACCGTTTCTTGTGACAAGTCGGACTGAGCCCCCCTCAATATATGCGATAGTTCTATAACCATCGTATTTAAGCTCATAAGCCCAATTATCTGCGGCAGGTATTTTCACTGCAGATTTGGCAAGCTGTACCTCTATAGTATTAAAAGGGTTTTTAATGAGCTTTTCATTTTCCCCTTTTTCTATTTCCTTCATCGTGCGTCCCGTTCTTATGCTCGTTGTAAAATTCTCTATGCCTGTCGTTTCTTTTACAAATTCGTCTCTTTCTTTAAGGAGTAACCAGTTTTCCCTTTTTTCATCGGATTTCGCTTTCCAGTGAATTAATGCCCATTTCCCCTTAATTCTGCTTCCGTTTAAAGTCATCTTCAGCTCGCCCTTTTTTATGGCTTGATCAACATCGCCATAGGGTTCCCAAAATCCCTCATCAAATATCATTACTGTGCCGCCGCCGTATTCATCCTTTGGAATCGTACCCTCAAAATTTCTGTATTCTAAGGGATGATCCTCTACTTTTACAGCTAATCGTCTGTCCTTGGTATTGTAGGAAGGCCCTTTTGGCACGGCCCAGCTAAGCAGAACCCCGCCCCATTCCAGCCGCAGGTCATAATGATCCCGGCTAGCCAAATGGTGCTGAATAACAAATCTCAGACCCCCTGCCGATGTCTTTATCTGTCCTATCGGTTCCGCAGTTTTTTCGAAATTTCTCTTTTCTTTATATTCCTTTAGTATTTCCATAAACTATGCCGTTTCCTTATCTTTTTGGGCCTTTTCAACGCTGGCCTTCAAAGCCTCCATTAAATCAATGACCTTTACATCGCTTTCTTGCGCAGGTGCGACTATTTCCTTTCCGGAGATTTTTGTTTCGATCAATTCGCGAAGCTTCACCTGATATTCGTCTTTGTATGCGGCAGGATCAAAAGGCGTATCCATGGAGTTGATCAGCGTTTTTGCCATGCAAAGCTCCTGATCGGATACTTGGGGTTTTTCGTATTGCTTTTGAAGATTTTTTATGTCATCGGCGTAGTGCATTGTTGAAATCAGTATCCCTTCTTCCCTGGGTATTATAGCCATGAGTGTGTCTTTAGTGCCCATTACTGTCTTTCCTATAGCCACTTTCTGCTCCGCCATAAGTGAGGCCCTAAGAAGTTCAAAGGCTTTTTCGCCTCCTGTTCCCGGTACTGCCTGATACGTTCTGTTGTAGTAAACAGGAGAGATCTGATTCAACTGAGCAAAATGAAGGATTTGTATTGATTTCTCCTTTTCTGTCTTTATTTTTTCTATCTCTTCATCTGTGATGACTACGTATTTATCCTTATCATACTCGAAACCCTTTACTATGTCATTAGAGCTTAGCTCTTTGCCGCAATGAGCACATGTTTTCTTGTAGCGGACTCGGCTGTTGTCTTCCCTATGCAGCTGATTGAAGCGTATATCATTGTCTTGTTTTGTCGTATACATAGCAATGGGAATGGCAACCATCCCAAACGTTATGACTGATTTGCGTGATATCATATAAAGCACCTCCGAAATGTATTATTTCCGGAGGTGAATATAAGTATTCCGATCAACGGTTCGACTGATGCTTTATAATATTACTTGCAGCTCACCGGGGATGCACAAACAGAATATGGCGTCTACAAAAAGGAAACCCATGTCCTCTGCCAAGTCTATCAAGCCGTCGAACATAGCGATGCTTTGATCATAATTACCTGACAGGAACTCACCTGCCATATCTATAAACAGACTGTGCATTCTAAGCAGCTGATTTCTCCATTCAAGCACATTCAGGCCGGGGAAGGATTCTCCTAAAAATTCTGCTCTTTCGTTGATGTTATCTATTGTCATGAGGTATACCCGATTCATTTCTTCCACATTGCCGCTAATGCGGGCTGTGAGCATCCGATCCATAAGATCTATATATTCCAAAAGCAGCTGCATCTGTACATCCACAATCGCAGGATCGATGTATTTTTTCATCAGATTGCCGAAATCATCTATGACCCGGATCAATCTTTGAAAAAGCTCCTCCTGATCCCCTATATTTGTTGCGACGCTGATTCTGTATGCTCTGAACCATGAAACTAAATCGATCCAAAACATTGAAATATTGAGAATATTGTTCAAATCCTCATAGTTCACGCAGGGGAAAACATCCTGGCCCCTCGGTGCAGCGGTTATGAGGTCTATTATTCCTCTTGAGATGTAATCAGCAATAAGATTCATTTGTATTATGAGATTATCATAGATTTCAATCAACCTGCTGAAATCCTGCGTTACGTATGCATTGATCTCCTCAATTTCACATCGGATAAACGTGTTAAACATCTCTTCAAGTACATCTTTGTCGAGGCTTGGGAAAACTCCAGATAAAAAAATAGCCCTTTCCTCGGAATTTCTGTACAGCTCGGAAACTTTTTCATTTATCATCTCGGTTTGACCGCCGATGACGGCTGTAGTCAATTCCCGCAATATTATGATGTATCGTGTAAACAGCTCTCCATATTCATTTGCAACGTGCCTTGGCAGGATTAGTCTTAGCATATAAGCGTAGGAATCCGGTATATAGAAAAGCTTGGCAAATACGTCCTGTGTATTTTCAACTCCAAGAAAGACACTTCTGAAGAAAGCCCTGGTCCAATATACAAATTCTCTCCAAAATAGTCTCGTGTCAAAAAATATATTTATTCCGGTCGGCGTAAAGCATTCGACCCCATTAAGATACCCCATCTTCCTCCTCCTTGATTACTGTCTTAATGTAGTATATTTCGCAATCATTTATTTGACACAAAGAGATTATTAATAAGTAGGATATCTTCGTGGCAGGCAGGCATATTTTCATCGGATTGTGTTTTACCCTCAAAAATGATATTAAATA
>CAZHBR010000101.1:0-4084 GCA_964530755.1 uncultured Oscillospiraceae bacterium
GGTTTTGGCTTTTATGAGGTTGGAAGGCAGGAGGTGAACGGGGAAAAAATCGTGTCCATGCAGATGGCGAAAACATAATTTATTGTACATGCTTTGTATGTCCTACGGTGATATCAGCTGATTTATTTGGGAAGAAGGCTTGAAATATATCGTAATACAAACCCTCTTCCCAAGTTTTTATAAGGTATCCACTTCGGGTTAAGCTTCCCGGACCATATTTGATATTATCTTGCATTTTCTTCGCATACTCTTCCAAAACATGGAAGGATCCAGATCCTTGGCTGAACTTTTGTTTTTTGCGATCTGTAATCTCAGAGGGCAAAACGCTTGTGAAAGCTGTCCTCAGTATCCATTTTTCTATTCCCTTTGGGCTTATCTTATATTTTGGCGGTATCCCCAAGGCAAGCCGTACAATTTTTTTTGTCAGGAAAGGAGGCCTGGCTTGTATTCCGAAGGCCGAAGACATGCGATCCCCTCGCCTTAGACCGATATTATGCATGTTTTTTAAAAGCGATGTTGTCTCATTTGTAAGTTCATCAAAGGACATGTTTCTCATGTAATTGTAGCCCCAAAACAGTTCATCGGCTCCTTCTCCCGATAATACATTTCGGATATGGCTCTTTGCGAAACGAGCTAAAATATAATTGGGAACAGAACTGCGGACCAAGGCCGTATCATAGGATTCGAGATGATATATGACCTCTGGAAGGACTTCTATCATTTCACGTTGGCTGTATTCGTATTCATAGTGATCTGTTTTAAATTCATTTGCACAGAGTTTGGCAAAATGTAGATCATCGCTGTTTTTCATGCCCACTGCGAAGGTAGGCAGGTTGTTTATTTCTTTGGAAAGAATGGCGGCTATTATACTGCTATCCAATCCACCACTTAGGTATACTCCAACGTCTGTTGATCTTTTAAGTATTTGTGAAATGGTATCTGTAAGATATAGTCGCAACCTTGATTCTATTTCATCCCTTGGTTGTTCAAGCGATTCCGGCCTCCATTTATCAACATACTGCGTATTGTAACGATCTATATTGTCAGCTATAAGCCTGCAGCAGGTGCCAGGTAAAATAGTGAAAATTTCGGCATCATCTGGAAAAGCCTTGATTTCTGATGCAAAATACCAATCGCGATCTTGTTTGCAGCAATATAAGGGTATAATTCCAAGGGGATCTCTTGCAAGGAATATCCCTTTCCTTCTACTTCTTATAATTAAGGCGTAGGCGCCTTTTAGTCTGTGATGGAAGGTAAATTCATTTTCATCAAATAATCGCAATGCTAACTCGGCATCTGTTTCCCCGTAATAAGATCTGTCCTGATTCGTCAATGTTCCGTCAAATAAAATCGAAGGTGGTTTATTACTCACTTTTGTATTATAAATAAGCTGATTTTGAATGTTCCCTCGATGACTAATTTTTCTAACCATATTTTTTAAATTTTGTTCTGTGGGAGAGGGGCCATAAATGCATGCTATTCCGCCCATGATATTTCCTTTATTTCAGAGGTTTTCATTATTTTGTCTATTCTGTCCTTTTCAGGGATGATTTTGTTCGCATCCCGATCCCATGCGAAAATACCACCTTTAACCGCTCTCGTCTCGATATTGCCTGCGGCATAAGGGTTTCCCCTGAGATGGGGTGCATCAAGAAGTCCGATTTTGACTGCCCGGGCAAGGGTGTCAGGATTCGTGAAGGGATCCTCAGACCCTTTTCCAAGGGCCTGAACAGCCTGCAAAAGCAATTTCGCTTCTTTAATCAGCTGTTGCTTTCGATTTTGTACCGCCTTGTCCGATGCATGGTCCGGCAGGCCGAACAGGCAGTTTTTTACGACGCCTTGTACGATGCGGCAGCTTTCCATTACTTCCTCCGGCAAAGCGGCATGATCGCCCTCGCAGTAGCCTACCACGTGTATAATATGGGGTTTAATCTGTAGAGATAGCATGGTGGAAGCAGCCAGCTGTCCCTTGGCTATATGGGGGTCGGGGGACAGGTGTAAAAGTCCGGCCCGGACCTGTCGATAAGTGGTAAATGTTTCATCATGAAGCGCTTCTGTCATCTCGATTTTAGCCAGCATTTTTGCAAGATCCATAGACGGCGATACCGTAGGCGGTGTGTTAAACATATACTGCGCTATATAGTGAGTTACTCCCGCCGCTTTAGCGTTATACGCGGCTAAATAGGACGCCGCTACGGCTACCGTATCATGAGCATCTCTTAAACTCCAGTGATGAGATTCGTTGACTTCAAGGCAGCGTTTCGCTTTCCCGTACCAGCGCATGGCGCTTTGATTTTCTTTTATAGCATCTTTTAAGGGTCTCTTTGATCGTCTGTCGAGGGAGTTGTACCAGTAAAGAGGTACGGCACCCCATGCATTGCCGATCGTTTTTGCCGACAGCTCCGCCCAGAGTATCAGATCTCTTGTACCGCTGTATATGCGCAAAAGAGGATGATTGCCTGCGCTTGCGGCCTCCCTGATTCGTAAAAGATCCTCTTCGGTGCGAACAGGCACACCGCCTGCACCGTCCAATCTTGAGTCCATATCCTGGGGACGGAAGAACGATTCCTGAGCGTTTTGGTCAGGTGCCAGGGAAATGATATCCAGCACCTCTGATTCAGCTATCCTTTTTATTCCTTCTACGGTTTCCTCCAGGTCGGGAAGGCCGAAATGATGCCTCTGTAAGGGTATGGGGGAAGCGTCCTTTATTCTTGTTATGAGATCGCCGCTTTGTTTTTTCCGGTTAACCAGGTGAAGGTTTCCGCCCAGGTATTTTCGTATTTCGGTGAGATTCTCAAACCCGTCGAAGCAACGATCAAATAATCCGCTTGATTCCGCCATCCGGCATACGGGGGGAGTGCCGCCAAATACAAGATTTAAGCCTTTTATCCGTTCTTTTCCGAGCTTCTGTTTTAATTCTATAAACAGGTTTTCCGCTGCTGCGGAGGTCAAGCGATAGCTTACACCTAATATCGAGGGGCTGTATCGATCTACGGCATCTACTATATCGTCAACTGAAACGGCGGATCCCAGAAAGTGGGTTTCATGCCCCAGTTCATCCGCTATGCGCAAAAATCCGGCAATGCCGGCTACGTGAACGCAGTTGCCCAGGGCCCCCGCCGCAATGACTTCCTTCCTTTTAGATTGTAGTTCAGCATTCATAGTTGCTCCTCCCTTTCTGATGCGATCCCTTCTATTATTATGTTTTGAATTTTTTTCAAAGACATCCCTTCCAGCCCCATCTTTGCTACAGTTCTTCCTTCCCCCAGGTAGTCCCTTTGATGGAGAATTGATCCCAGCATTATTATCGTATCGATTGTGGGCGTAGGTACTTCTCCTAATTTACCCAGGGAAGCGATAGGAACCAGGCTCATCGGAATGTCCTCGGATATGTAGCGGTGAAAGACCGTTCTCGGCGCCTTGATTCCGTCATAGCCCCGGTTATTCCGCATGGCATCGTGCAGCGTATGCCCTGCGGCATCATAGGCGATATAAAGCCACTCTCTAGCTGTCATAGCCCGAAAGCCCAAAGATTCAGCCACGCTGATTCTTTCTTGGTCCATTTTCTCTAAAATCAGGGTTATTGACGCCGTGATTCCTTCTGTATAATATTCAAAATCTCCGTTGGTGCTTTCAATTCTTGCGGCATTCAGCACAGTTACAGCAGGGTGAAATATAGCACCTATATTGTCTAAGCTGGTCTTCATCACATTGTCACCGGGAATAAACTGCTTGAAAACCGTTCGCAGGGCTTTTACGACCTCCGGGGTTCTGTATGCGGGGATCGCCGCTACCGGTACACTGTTTTTAATGCGAAAGATTTTGGTCTGGGCCGGATTAACCGATCGGCTTGCATATAAAAGGGTTTGGGCCTCGCAAACCGTTACATCGGCTTTACATCCTAGCTTTCGAATCAGGTTTAAGACCTCAAGAGCCCCTCCTGTTCTGCCCGGATTTAATACGATTATCTGCCCGTCTTTAAGGTGTCCGGCCAGTTGTTCCGCTATAAAGCGGTGGGCTGTAGCAGGTAACACTACCATTAGGATGTCTCTACCGTCAATTGCCTTTGCGATGTCTGATGTAA
>CAZHBR010000101.1:4094-6260 GCA_964530755.1 uncultured Oscillospiraceae bacterium
GAGGGGTAAACCCATGAGGTATGTTTTCGTTCGCGGATAAAATTTCAATTCCGCCGCTGCTTTGTATAGAAAAAATCCTGTCTGCGCTGCGATTATAGAGGCTTACATCCGCCCCTAAAAGGGACAGATGTCCTGCCATTGCAGTTCCGCCGTGGCCGGCTCCAAGCACCGCAAACCTATAATCTTTTTTTCCCATAGAACTCACCCCCTGTCAATGCTTAAAGAGAGAGGCAAGATAGGCGCATTAAGATACACCCACCTTGCCCGTCCGTTGCAGAATTATAACATGAATAGTCGGAATGTTCAACCAATTTGCGCCGAATTTATCTTTTTATTCTCATTGTCCCGCAATAATGATATTATAATCAGGGAGGTGATAATCTTGATAGAGCAAATATTTAAGCTGACATCAGGAAACAAAAAGACAGTTGAAAGGGTAATAATGGATGAAAACATTCATTATATGCACATGATATTTGAAGCGAACGAAGGTTTGCCGGTGCACTTTTCCAATTCCAACGTCTATATGACCATTTTGAGGGGCAGGCTTTCAATAGGTTTAAACGACCAGAATATCCACGAATATGAAGCGGGAACTGTATTAAAAATTCCCTTCAATACTAAGATGAATGTCAATAACATGCATCAAGACGTTTTGGAGCTCACCGTTGTAAAGGCACCGGCACCGAAAAAATAATTCCATAAAATATTTTCGTTTGGGAAAGGGCACTGCAGGGTATACGTAATTGTGAAAAATTATGCACAAACATTGGAGGTATGATTATGGGTATGTTTTGTTATCAGTGTCAGGAAACTGCTAGGGGAACCGGCTGTACGGTGCGGGGTGTATGCGGTAAAAATGAAGAGGTTGCCGCAGTTCAGGATTTATTGATTTATGTGATAAAAGGTATAGCGGATATCGTTGTGAAGGATAAGGTGGACGTAGACAGCATTCCGGCAATTAATTATCAGGTATTGAACGGGCTTTTTATGACTATTACGAATGCGAATTTCGACGATGATGCTTTGATTGATCAAGTTAAAAAATTAATGGATATGCGGGACAGCCTGGCCTCCGTAAATTCAAATTTGCACGATGCAGCAACTTTTAAAGCGGATTCAAAGGACGCTATGATGGACAAGGCCAAAGATGTGGGCATACTGGCTACTGAAAACGAGGATGTTCGTTCGCTTAGGGAAATGATAATATACGGGCTCAAGGGTATGGCCGCATATGCAGAGCATGCGTTAAACCTTGGAAAAGAGAGCAAGGAGATTTACGAATTTATCTATGAGGCTCTTGCAAAGACCCTAGATGACAGCAAATCTGCCGATGATCTTGTCGCCTTGACCTTAAAGACAGGGGAATACGGTGTAAAGGCTATGGCTCTGCTTGATCTGGCGAATACATCAAGCTACGGTGATCCTGAGATCACGCAGGTCAATATAGGGGTAAGAGACAATCCGGCAATCCTTATATCAGGTCACGATCTAAACGACTTAGAGCAGCTTTTAGAGCAGACTCAGGGAACAGGTGTAGATGTCTATACTCACAGTGAAATGCTTCCTGCCCACTCCTATCCCGCATTTAAAAAATATGACAATTTTGTCGGGAATTATGGCAATGCGTGGTGGAAGCAGCTAGAGGAATTTGAAAGCTTCGGCGGGCCTGTTCTTTTTACAACCAATTGCATAGTGCCGCCAAGGAATGAAGAGATCAGAAAGCGCATTTTTACAACAAATTCCACAGGTTATCCCGGATGCCCCCATATTTTACCGGACAGGGATGGGAAAAAAGATTTTTCTGAAATAATCGAAATGGCAAAGACTCTGCCCTCGCCTAAACAAATTGAAAGCGGAAGCATCGTCGGGGGCTTTGCCAGGAATCAGGTGCTTGCATTGGCGGATAAGGTAATAGATGCTGTTAAATCGGGAGCTATTAAAAAATTCTTTGTGATGGCTGGCTGCGATGGAAGGATGAAATCCAGAGAGTATTATACAGAATTCGCAAAGGCCTTACCAAAGGACACCGTTATATTGACGGCAGGCTGTGCAAAATATCGTTACAACAAGCTCGATCTCGGTGATATTGGAGGAATTCCCAGGGTGTTGGATGCGGGACAGTGCAACGATTCTTATTCTCTTGCAGTCATAGCCCTCAAGCTT
>CAZHBR010000102.1:0-740 GCA_964530755.1 uncultured Oscillospiraceae bacterium
CAGCGGTGAATTAGATTTCAACGAGGGTTATCCTGCAGGTGAGGCCGCTGCGCTGATGGAGTCAGGTCGGCTTAAGATCAACGATTCGATAGGAACCTATTACGCATGCTTCAACACGTTAAAATCTCCTTTTGATAAAGCATCGGTAAGAGAAGCATTTTTGTTGACTATTGATCGAAACTTCATAGTCAATCAGATAACTAAAACCGGAGAAATCCCCGCGGCGGCTTTTGTTCCTCCAAGCATTTACGATGCAGGAGGTCCGGGAACTTGTTTCCGGGAAGAGGGCGGTGATTATTTTGATCCATCCAAAGAACAATACAGGGCTAATTGTGATAAGGCTAAAGAACTTATGGCACGTGCCGGCTTTCCAGGCGGAGAAAATTTTCCGATAGTTGAATACCTATACAATATAGGTGATGCTCACAGGCTTATCGGTGAAGCGCTGCAAAACATGTGGCAGGAAGAATTGGGCGTAACAGTGGTATTGAAAAAACAGGACTGGGCGAGTCTTTTTGATGCTAAGGCGAAGGGAGAATTTTCAATTGTTCGGAACGGCTGGTTTGCTGATTACAACGATCCTATTACCTTTCTGGACATGTGGGTAACCGGGAGCGGGAACAACGATGCAAAATATGAAAACCGCGACTATGATGCTTTGATAAGGGATGCGAAATCTTCAGCCGATTATGTAAAAAGGATGGAATTGCTGCATAAAGCCGAGGATATACTGATGGAGG
>CAZHBR010000102.1:750-3753 GCA_964530755.1 uncultured Oscillospiraceae bacterium
ATGGAGGATTGTGTGGTTGCACCTGTTTATTATTACACAAATGCCTATATGGCAAATGAAGAGATAAAAGGAATATATTATGCCCCGCTAGGGTTCTATTTCTTTGATTATTGTCATAAGTGATTTTGCATATAATACCAGTATATAAAATTGGAGACACCACCGCAAAGTGGTGTTTCCGGCATAAGAAGCAAATCTTTGAAAGGGGTCGTGAATGATTGTAATAGCGGCTACACAAAATAGGCATAAAATCAGGGAAATAGAAGAAATTACATCAAGCTACGGATTTACAGTTAAATCCCTTTCCCAAACGGGATACAAACCGATTAAGGTTGCAGAGGACGGACTGACCTTTGAAGAAAATTCTTTTAAAAAGGCCATGGAGATTCATAAGGCTACAGGCAGAATCACCATTGCGGATGATTCAGGCTTGATGGTAGACTGTCTTAACGGAGCGCCGGGAGTGCATTCATCCCGCTTTGCAGGTGAAGAAGGAAACGACTATAAAAACAACGAAAAACTTTTGAGACTTTTAAAGGATGTACCGCTGATATTGCGGGGGGCAAGCTTCGTCAGCGTTATTACTATGGTTTTTACAGATACCTGCGTGGTTACCGCCAAGGGGGAATGCAGAGGACGTATTCTGCATGAAGAAAGGGGGAAAGGCGGTTTCGGCTACGATCCTTTATTTGTTCCTTCAGGATGGAATAAAAGCTTTGCGGAATTATCCTATGAAGAAAAGAATCGCATTAGTCACAGAGCACAGGCTTTGCAGCATCTATCATGTAAGCTTGTGCAGATGTTTGGCAGCGGGATGGGAAAGGCGATGGAATGAACAGGCAACGGGCAAAGAAGATATTGTTTAATGTGATCGTCAGAATGCGCAAACCCTACTATCAAGGAGTGGCTGCGGAATTGGCCTTCTTTTTTCTTTTATCCATGGTTCCGCTTTTCATAATCATAGGTGAACTCCTTGGCGTATTTTCGCTGTCTCTTCATGTAGTGGAGGAGCTGGTAGCCCGGTATGTGTCGGAAAAAGCGGCAGACAGCCTTAAAGGTTATTTGATTTATAAACCTTCAGGCACCTTCAACGTGTTCTTTTTGGGTTTTGCAATCTGGGCAGCCTCTAAAGCCCAGTATTCCATGGTCAGAATTGCAAATTACACCTATACGGGTCTAAACATAGGCAGGGGCTTTGTCAGAGAAAGGTTCAGGGCAATACTGACTGTTTTAACAACCATTCTGCTGCTTGTCTTCAGTCTGGCTATTTTAATCTACGGCGAAGCGCTGCTATCGCTTGCAGGCTTATATGCAGTGAAATTTCTTGGCCTTCCCTTCAGCTTCGACAGGTTATGGATTGCCCTTCGATGGCCTTTGGGGATTGCCGTTTATATTCTGGCTGTGAGTTTTATCAATTACACATTGCCTTCTGAAAGGCTCACATACAAAAAAATCATCCCGGGAAGTATACTTACCTCTGCCGGGATGCTCATCGCTTCCTGGTTTTATTCTTATTATACTGCGAATTTCAGCAATTACGATGTTGTGTACGGAAGTTTAGGGTCGGTGGTAGGGCTTTTGATCTGGTTCTACATTCTTGGGTATGTGATGGTAGTTGGCATCGTCCTTAATGCTGCTATTGAGGAGACGAAATAACTCTCACAGAAATTATGCCTTCAAAATCGAGGGCCTTTTTAATGATGGATTCATCTATCTTTGAGTCCGCGTCCACCAATGTGATCGCATTATCTCCTTTGCTGCGGTTTATCAGATCGCTTATATTTATGTTCATATCCGCCAGGATTCCCGTAATTTTACCTAGCATTGACGGAATGTTTCTATTTAGCACTACCAGCCTCGACGGCGTGTCGCAGGAACCGAGGCAGCAGGTCGGAAAATTAACCGAATTCCGTATGTTGCCGTTTTCTAAAAAATCCATAATTTCCTCTGCGGCCATCATTGCGCAGTTTTCCTCTGATTCATGAGTCGAGGCACCCAGGTGGGGGATGCATATGATCTTTTCATTTCCAAGAAATTTTTCGTTTGGGAAGTCGGTTACGTAGCAGCGTATAATTCCCTTGCCGATGGCTGTCAGAACATCATCCTCCTTGACAATCTGGTCCCTTGAGAAATTCAGCAGGCAGACATTTTCCTTCATCAAAGAAAAGCGTTGCTTATTGATCATTTCCTTTGTGTTTTCAATAAAAGGGACATGGATCGTAATGTAATCGCATAGAGGCAGCAAATAATCCAGGCTGTCCACCAATTGGACCTTGCTGTCAAGCTCGTGAGCGGAGCCTACCGAAATGTAGGGGTCGTATCCCAAAACCTTCATGTCCAGGCATTCGGCAGCATTTGCTACCATAACGCCCACAGAACCAAGGCCTATAACTCCCAGGGTTTTGCCTTTGATTTCGTGACCGGCGAATTTGGATTTGTTTTTTTCTACCAGCCTTGGAACATCGTCTTCCTCGATTAATGTCTGAGTCCAGGCGATGGCAGAGGTCAGGTTTCTTGCAGAAATTAGAAGTCCTGTAAGCACCAGTTCCTTCACGGCATTTGCATTTGCCCCCGGGGTGTTAAATACGACGATTCCCCGTTTCGAACATAGATCAACAGGTATATTATTGACGCCTGCTCCGGCCCTTGCGATGGCCAATAAGCGATCACTGAAATCCATGTCGTGGATATCCTGACTCCTAAGTAAAATACCGTCTGCTTCGTTGATATCTTCCACAATGGTATAGTCTCCTGTCAAACATGACAAGCCCTTATGGGATATTCTATTCAATAGTGCTATGTTATACATCGTGTTTTGCTCCTTGTATTATCTTTTGTTCATTTTCTTTTTCAAATCGCTTCATATATTTTATTAGTGATGTCACACCTTCCATCGGCATGGCATTATATATACTCGCCCTCATTCCCCCGATGCTGCGATGCCCTCCCAGATTCAGCAGGCCTTCCTGCTTTGCCCCGGCAATAAATTGCTTATCTAGCTTG